>CAZNWM010000014.1:0-9567 GCA_964576975.1 uncultured Candidatus Planktophila sp. | reverse complement strand
CTAACGCGAAGATTGTTGCCAGTGTTGCATAAAGAAAAGATCGACCAAACTGTTCCTTATTCTCTACAAAAGCTTGGATGTAGTTTGAGAAAGCAAGAGTTTGTTCATATTCACCTGTGTCGCCACCTGATATCGGTGTTTGGGTTGAAGTTTGAGCAAGATTGATAATTGGCAGAATAAAGAAAACAAAGAGAAAACCAAAACCTGGGAGAAGCAGCAGGTAAGGAACGCGCACCTTTGGTAAGGACACGTTATTCCGCCTCTAATTCCTCAGGATTTACTTCTGTGCCAGCATCAATATCTTCATCTCCACGTAAACCAAATGTAAATGTTGGTTCCCACGAAATATTTACTTCATCGCCTTTATCAAATGGCGCGACTCCATCATCATTTTGTTCAAATACCATGAGTTCTTGGCCCCATGGCATCGCAACAACATATTGCGTGCTCACACCAATATATGAAACGTCTTCGATGTGTCCACCAGTTAAGACATTTCCTTTAACTGCAGTGGCAAGGCGCGAAATTCTAAACTTCTCTGGGCGAATACCTGCGTATAGTGAATTATCAATTGCATGGCTGCGCTTTTTAGGCATGGAAATCTTTTGGCCATAGAGATCAACTACTAAGTTATCTCCATCATTGCCATCGATTTTGCCTTTAATCAAATTTGATTGACCGAGGAAGTTAGCAACGAATGCCGTTTCGGGATTGTCATAAAGATCGGCAGGAGATCCCATCTGTTCAATCTTTCCTTCGTTCATAACTGCAATCGTGTCAGCCATAGTCATGGCCTCTTCTTGATCGTGCGTTACGTGAACGAAAGTTAGGCCGACTTCACGTTGAATCCACTTGAGTTCGATTTGCATCTGACGACGTAGTTTGAGATCAAGTGCACCTAGTGGTTCATCAAGAAGCAACAATGCGGGGCGGTTGACGATTGCGCGAGCAAGTGCGATGCGCTGTTGCTGTCCACCAGATAACTGAGTCGGCTTGCGCTCAGCTAGATGCGGAAGCTCAACAAGGTTTAGGACCTTATCAACTTGTTCCTTAACATCTTTGATTCCGCGACGACGAAGTCCAAATGCAATGTTTTCAAAGATAGTTAGATGTGGAAAGAGAGCGTAGTTTTGAAAAACAGTATTAATTGGTCGTTGATACGGACGCGTTGTTGTGATGTCCGTATCACCTAAATGAATACTTCCAACTGTTGGCTCTTCTAAACCTGCAACCATTCGTAGCGTTGTAGTTTTGCCACATCCCGAAGGGCCAAGTAATGCAAAGAAAGATCCTTTTGGAATCGTAAGAGTTAAATCATCTACTGCAGTGAAGTCACCGTATGACTTCGTGATGCGAGTTAGACGTAAATCTCCCCTTGCAGAAATTGACTCCTTGGTCACTAGTTTCCTTGAGCCTGCTGGAACGCTTCAGTCCACTTCGACTCTTCATCTGGTGTGAGAGAGCGGAATACATTGAGGCGAGATGAAGTTTTCTCAGTTGGGAAGATGTACTCACTTGTTGCTAGTTCTGGAGCAATCTTTTCCATCTCTGCTTGCGCGCCCTTTACTGGACAGACGTAGTTCACGTAAGCAGCAACTTCTGCTGCAACAGCTGGGTCGTAGTAGTAATTAATCATCTTTTCTGCATTTGCTTTACCCGCAGCAGTTGTAGTCGATGGAATGATGAAGTTATCACCTGAAATAGTTCCGCCTGACTCTGGAATCGCAAAGTCGAACTTGCCCTCATTTTCTGAAGCAAGAATAAACATATCGCCAGACCATCCGATAACAGCAGTTGCATCTCCTGAAGTAAGGTCTTCTGCGTATTCATTGCCCTTAACTCCGCGAATCCAACCATCAGAGATTTGCTTAGCCATGAAATCAACAGCATTCATATACTGATCTTCAGTGACCTTAGTAATGTCAACGCCTTGAGCTAACAAAATCACACCGATTGTGTCGCGCATTTCTGACAGGACAACAATCTTTCCCTTGTTTTGAGGTGCGAACAAATCATCTAGCGTGCGAATTCCCTTTGGATTCTTTTCTACGTTCCAACCAAATCCACCCATGATGCCTTGCCATGTAAGAGTTGACTCACGCATTGGGTCATACGAAGGTGATGCGAGTGAATCAAGGATATTTGCCTTGTTAGGTATGTTTGCTCCATCAAATTTTTGTGCATAACCCAAACGAATCCAACGTGCTGCCATCCAGTCAGTTGGTGTGACAACGTCATAGCCAATGTCTTCTCCAAGCTTTAACTGCGCTTGAACTTTTCCGAAGAACTCGTCATTGTCGTTGTAATCTTCAAAGTACTTAGCATCAATTCCAGTTTGTTCTGAGAACTTAACAAGAGTTGGATATGTCTTTGACTCTTCATCAAAATCTAAATACAAAGGCCAGTTGCCCCAGCGAACTGCATTTTCTGATGCGCCACCACTGCTACCACCGCATGCTGTAAGCAATCCAGCTGCACCAAGTCCACCAGCGCCGGCAATCAATGCGCGACGTGAAATTTTTGAATTAATTATTGAACGTGCCTCTGGTGAGAGTGAACGCTTTGAGTCCATCCGGGTTTGCTCCTTTGTGTCTTGAGGTGGGGTAGTGCTTATGCGCCTAGATTAGTCATAACATGCTTGATTCGGGTGTAATCCTCGAAGCCATATTGGGAAAGATCTTTGCCATATCCCGAACGCTTGAAGCCACCGTGCGGCATTTCAGAGACCATCGGAATGTGGGTGTTGATCCAGACCACGCCGAAATCCAGCGCCTTGGACATGCGCATCGCGCGTCCATGATCCTTGGTCCAGACGCTAGAAGCTAAGCCGTAGTCAACGCCATTACCCATAGCAATTGCATCGGCTTCATCTTTGAACTTCTGAACAGTGATGACTGGTCCGAAGATTTCATTCTGAATCATCTCGTCATCCTGCTTGAGATCTGCCACAACAGTTGGGGCAAAGAAGAATCCAGGCTGTTGAAGCTGAGATCCACCAGCCATCACACGAGCATGCGATGGTGTTCGCTCGAGGAAGCCAGCAACTCTCTTGAGTTGGTTGGAATTGTTAACTGGACCTACTAATACATCTTGATCGGGCATACCAACTGCGATGTTGTTCTTTGCTTGATCTGCAAGTAAAGCGACGAAGTCTTCGTAAACACCCTCTTGGACGATAACGCGAGTAGCTGCGGTGCAATCCTGGCCTGAGTTGAAGTAACCGGCTAGTGCAATTGCTTCAGCTGCTGCTGGTAAATCTGCATCATTAAAGACAACTACTGGTGCTTTTCCACCTAATTCAAGATGAACGCGCTTAAGTTGTTTTGCTGCAGCTCCTGCAACTTCCATACCTGCACGAACAGATCCTGTAATTGAAACCATGGCAGGTGTCGGATGATCAACAAGTGCTGCGCCAGTTTCGCGCTCTCCACAAATAACATTTACTACGCCTGCAGGTAGGAATTCACTCATCAATTGAGCCATCCACACAGTAGAAGCAGGGGTTGTATCACTTGGCTTAAGCACAACTGTGTTTCCTGCAGCAATTGCTGGTGCCCACTTCCAGACAGCCATCATCATTGGATAATTCCAAGGAGTTACTTGCGCGCACACACCAATTGGTTCGCGACGAATGAAAGAGGTCATTCCGCGCATGTATTCAGCCGCAGATTTTCCTTCAAGATTTCGCGCAGCGCCTGCAAAGAATCTAATCTGATCTAACATCGGAGGAATTTCTTCAGATGTAGTAATTCCAATTGGTTTGCCTGTATTTTGGCTCTCAATTTTTACTAACTCTTCTGAACGAGCTTCTATTGCGTCGGCAATTTTAAGAATTGCGCGCTGACGTTCTGATGGAGTCGAATCGCGCCAAATCGGAAAAGCATCGGCTGCGGCTTTCATTGCCACATCTACATCTGCGGCATTTGAATTTGGTGCGGTTGCAAATACTTGACCTGTAGAAGGGTTAACCAAATCGGTGGTCTTGCCAGATTTTGATTCAACACTCTTGCCATTTATGAAGTTACTCAATTTTTCCATGGAGCGAGATTACGCCCTAGGGGCAAAAAAGTGTAGTCAGATTCCTACTTGAGTTTCTCGGCCGCTGCCAATTGTCCGCACGCACCATCGATTTCTCGACCTCGGGTATCTCGAACGGTAACGGCAACGCCATAGCCTTCAAGGATGCGAACGAACTCTTTTTCATCTTGTGGCCTAGAGGCCGTCCACTTAGAACCAGGAGTTGGATTAAGCGGAATCAAATTTACGTGGGCGTTGCGATTCTTTAGTAAGCGACCAAGTAAATCCGCGCGCCATGATTGATCGTTGATGTCTCGAATCAAGGCATATTCAATTGAATAGCGGCGACCTGTCTTCTTTTCATAAGCATCTGCTGCAGCAAGAACTTCTTTAACTTTCCAGCGTGAATTAATGGGAACCAATGAGTCTCTCAATTCATCATCTGGTGTGTGCAGCGATACAGCCAAAGTAACTGAAATTCCTTCTTCAGTTAACTTCTCAATTCCATTTACTAAGCCGACAGTAGAAACAGTGACAGAACGAGCACTTATTCCTAATCCATCAGGAGTTGGGGTGGTTATATTTCGAACGGTGCGAAGGACTGCGTTGTAATTGGCAAGCGGCTCTCCCATTCCCATGAAAACAACATTTGATAAACGAGTTGGTCCACCTGGTAATTCGCCATTGGCACACGCGCGAGCTGCTGCAACGATTTGCTCTGTAATTTCTGCAGCACTCAAGTTTCTTGTTAAACCTGCTTGACCAGTTGCGCAGAATGGGCAATTCATTCCGCAACCTGCTTGGGATGAAATACAGACTGTTGTGCGATCTGTATAACGCATCAATACGCTTTCAACTAAGACGCCATCGTGTAGTTTCCAAAGATCTTTGCGAGTCATACCGTTATCACACGTAACCGAACGCACCAACGTGATTAGTCGCGGAAGAAAATGCTCTCGAATTTGTTCGTGCATCGATGCTGGGATATCTGTCCACTCACTTGGGTCGCTGGAAAGATGCGTGAAGTAATGATTTGCGACTTGATTGGCTCTAAATGCCGGTAAACCTAGGCCGGTAGCAACTGCGCGGCGGTCTTCCGGTGAATAGTCGGCTAGATGTTTGGGAGTCTTCTTTCGCTGTACCGGCTCATCAAAGACGAGCTTAATTTCGGTCATGAGAAACGCTTAACAAGTTCAAGCGCCAAATAGAGTGCGGGTGCGGATATCAAAACGGAATCTAAGCGATCGAGCATTCCACCGTGACCTGGAAGAAGTGAGCCCATGTCTTTTAAAGAAAGGTCACGCTTCATCGCACTCTCAATTAAATCTCCGCTGGTTGCTGTGAAAACAATCATGAGTGCTACAAGTGCACCTATCCACCAATGAAGATCAAGGATGTAATGAAAACTCAAAGCGCCACCGATTGATGTAAAGATTATTGAACCAACGAGACCTTCCCAAGATTTCTTGGGACTAATTGCTGGTACGAGTGGATGACGGCCGAACATTACGCCGACTAGATAACCAAAGGTGTCATTGCAACCAACTAAAACTACGAAAGTCATTACGCGCGCTAGACCATCATCGGGACGACCCAAGAGAACTAAGAAACCAGCTAGAAAAGGAAGGTATATAAGCGCCAAAGTTGTTGCAGTTGCACTCTTTACAAAATCTTGCGGACCTTTTCTCAATCTAGAAATCAAAAGAACTGGTAAAGCAATTGCGGTTGCAATTGCCAATCCTTCAACTCCCGCAATCCAAGTTGCGTATGTAAGTCCAAGAGTTGCAAGAATGAGTAATCTCATAGAAATTTGTGTACCAACAGCTGAAAATGCGCGAGCTATCTCTCGAATACCCAATGCAACTGCAGTGGCAACTAGAACAGCAAAGAGCACGCGCGCATAGGCCAAAGTCAGCCACACTAAAGCGATTAAAGTAAGGCCTACAAGAATTGAGGGCAGAAGTTTGCGCCCCGCCTTAGCGTTGATGGCCTCATTAATTGAATGCAAATCAGACACGTCAGATGTGCGATTCTCAAACTTCGAGAAGTTCGCTCTCCTTATGCTTGAGAAGTTCATCAATCTTTGCAACGTGGTCGCCAGTGATTTTTTCTAGTTCTTTTTCGGCGCGTGCTAAATCATCTTTTCCAATATGGCCATCTTTTTCTAGTTTTTCAATTGCTTCTTTAGCTGCGCGGCGGATATTTCGCATTGAAACCTTAGAATCTTCTGCTTTTGTGCGAGCAACCTTGATGTAATCCTTGCGGCGCTCCTCCGTTAATTGCGGGAAGTTCACTCGAATCACCACGCCATCTGATCCTGGATTGACGCCTAAATCTGATTCACGAATCGCTTTTTCAATTGATGCCATCGCGCCTTTATCGAATGGAGATATGAGAGCCATTCGTGCCTCAGGTATCTGAATCGAAGCGAGTTGAGACAGTGATGTGTATGTGCCGTAATAATCGACCATAATTTTATTAAAAAGTGATGGATGAGCACGGCCTGTACGAATCGCGCCGAAATCATCTTTGGCAACCTCGACAGCCTTGTTCATCTTTGTTTCCGCGTCTTTTAGTGCTGTAGCGATATCTGACATCAGGACTCCTTAGTAACCTCACCGCTTACGCGACAAGGGTTCCGATCGTTTCACCGCGAACCGCGCGACCGATATTTCCTTTAGTCATGAGATCAAATACCACAATTGGTAATTTGTTCTCACGGCACAAACTAAATGCTGCTGCATCTGCAACCGCAAGCGATTTACTGAGGACTTCATCGTATGAAATGGTGTCGTACTTCTTTGCACTTGAGTCTTTCTTTGGGTCAGCGTTATACACGCCATCAACGCCACTCTTTGCAAGTAAGAGAGCTTCCGATCCAACTTCGAGTGCACGCTGGGCTGCAACAGTATCTGTTGTGAAAAATGGCATTCCCGCACCAGCACCGAAAATCACAACGCGACCTTTTTCAAGGTGGCGAATTGCTCTGCGTGGGATGTAAGGCTCAGCAACTTGTCCCATCGTGATTGCAGTTTGAACGCGTGTATCTACGCCTTCTTTTTCTAAGAAATCTTGAAGAGCTAAACAGTTCATAACTGTTCCGAGCATTCCCATGTAATCCGCGCGTGCGCGATCCATTCCACGTTGCTGCAACTCTGCGCCACGGAAGTAATTTCCGCCACCGACCACAATGCTTATTTGTACTCCAGAACGAACAACATCTGCGATTTGTTTTGCCACATCTTGCACAACATCAGGATCAACACCGATGCCTTTTTCTCCACCAAAAACTTCGCCAGAAAGTTTAAGGAGCACTCGCCCGTATTTACCTCTAGTACCGGGCATGAGTGCTCCTTTCACAACTTTGTTTGCTTAGGAAGATAGTTTACTGTCCTACGCGGAAACGGTGGAATGCCTTGACGGCGGTTCCTGCTTCATCGAGGATTTGTTTTACAGTCTTCTTTGCATCCTTGGCGAAAGCTTGTTCAATCAAGCTAACTTCCTTTACGAAACCAGTGACACGACCCTCAATGATTTTTGAAAGTGATGCTTCTGGCTTGCCCTCTTCGCGAGCAGTTTCTTCAGCAATTCGGCGTTCGTTCTCGATCAGATCCGCTGGAACATCTTCGCGGTGAACGAACTTAGGAGCGAATGCTGCAATGTGCTGAGCAACATCTTTACCAACTTCAGCCGCTTCTTTAACAAGTGAAACTAGAACGCCAACTTGTGGAGGTAGGTCTGGGCTTGTCTTATGCAAGTACAAACCAACTGGACCATTTACCACTGCAACGTTGCGAATCTCAATCTTTTCGCCAAGCGTTGCATTGCCTTCATCAATTACAGATTGAACTGTTTTGCCATCTGCCATTGTTGAAGCCAGAAATGCTTCTACGCTCTCTGTTTTTGATGAGAGCAGGTGTTCTACTAACTCATCACCGAGTGCGATAAAGCGATCACCCTTTGCAACGAAGTCTGTTTCACAGTTGAGTTCGAGCATTACGCCGACATCTCCTGAAACTTTTGCAACCACTAAACCATTTGATGTTAAACGGCCTTCGCGTTTTGTAACGCCCTTAAGCCCTTTAACGCGAATGATTTCTACAGCTTTGTCGTAGTCACCATTTGCTTCATCAAGTGCTTTCTTGCAATCGAGCATTCCTGCTGCAGTTGCTTCACGCAGTCTCTTTACATCTTCTGCTGAATAAGCCACGTGTTAAGCCTCCACTGGAGTTGTTGGTGCTGCATCAATTACTTCTTTTTCCCAATCAGCCAGTGGCTCGCCTGCAGCAACTGCTGGAGTCTCACTCTTAGCTTCTTCTTTCACAACTGCAGAACGGGCTTGGAGACCAGCAGCAATAGCGTCAGTGATAACTCGAGTTAGTAATCCGATTGAACGGATTGCGTCATCGTTACCTGGAATCTTGAAATCAACTTCGTCTGGATCGCAATTTGTATCCAAGATTGCAATAACTGGAATGCCAAGCTTCTTTGCTTCCGCAACAGCTAGGTGTTCTTTCTTTGTATCTACAACCCAAATTGCACTAGGCAACTTAGTCATGTTGCGAATTCCATCAAGGTTCTTGTGAAGCTTTTCGCGCTCACGACGGAGTACAAGAAGTTCTTTCTTTGTAAGCAACATGTCATTAGTTGCTTCAAGTGCTTCTAGTTCCTTGAGGCGCTGAATACGCTTGTAAACAGTTGGGAAGTTAGTCAACATACCGCCGAGCCAACGCTCAGTAACTGTTGGCATTCCAACTCGCGCAGCTTGAGCGATGATTGGCTCTTGAGCTGCTTTCTTTGTTCCGACGAACAAAACGTGTCCGCCCTTTGCAACGACGTCCTTAACGAATTCATATGCGCTATCGATTAGTGCAAGTGATTGTTGGATATCGATGATGTAGATGCCATTGCGCTCTGTGAAAATAAAGCGCTTCATCTTTGGATTCCAGCGACGTGTCTGATGTCCGAAGTGGACTCCACTGTCGAGGAGTTCTCGCATTGTTACAACAGCCATGATGGCGTGCTCCTTCATAGGTTATTTCTGCTTAGCAAAAATAACCCGCTCGGTTAATGGTTTAACAATTTGTTAAACCCGTCGCACTCGTCATCTACCAGCGAACTGGACCGAAATGATTTTCGACTAAGTCGAATGAGTGCTGAGAAGTCACCAGATTGCTCTGGTGCAGATGAAATCTTACCTGAGGTTCAGGAGTGCAAAATCCACTCTTTATGCGCGGGGATGCGCCTGCTTGTACGCTTTTTGTAAACGCTCGGTAGAAACATGGGTATAAATCTGAGTTGTTGCAAGGGAGGCGTGTCCCAATATTTCTTGCACTGTTCGTAGATCAGCGCCGCCTTCTAATAGATGAGTGGCTGCCGAATGTCGCAGGGCATGCGGTCCTAATTTTTCTAATCCTTCAATTGCGCTGAGAGCTTCATACACAACAGTTCGGACCGTGCGCTGATCAATTCGTTTGCCACGTAATCCAATAAAAAGTGCCGAACCAGATTTATCACTTGCAATTTGTGGTCGCGCGTTATCAATCCAAT
>CAZNWM010000013.1:12002-23410 GCA_964576975.1 uncultured Candidatus Planktophila sp. | reverse complement strand
CAGCAACGGATGCACCAACAAAACCTGCGACACCACGTCCAGGAAATAATCCATTCTCAACTGGTAGCGCAGTTCCGCGTCCACCACAACGTCCAACTGGTGGTGCACCAGGTGCACCGCGTCCCGGCATGTCAGGACCGCGACCAGGTTCAGTGCGTCCTGGTTTTGCTGCGCGCCCATCTTCACCACGTCCACCTTCAACAGGAAATTTCCCACCTCGTACTGGCGCACCAGCTACTGGTGCAAGTAATTCAAGTCCATATAAAACAACTGGTGGCGGTGCACCTGCAGCAGGTGGTCGTCCCGGTGGTGGACCAAATCGCGGCGGCGGTCGCGGCGGTGCAGGTGGTGCATTTGGTAAAAATCAAAGCAAGAGCAGCAAACGTAAACCGAAGAGTAGAAAAGCACTGCGCGATGAATTCGACAATATGCAGGCACCACAACTTGGTGGCGCAGTTATTCCTCACGGTGACGGCAAGACGCAGATACGTATGCGTCGCGGATCATCACTTGCAGACTTTGCAGAGAAAATCGGTGCAGACCCAGCGGCGCTAGTCGCTGCACTCTTTCACCTAGGTGAAATGGTTACTGCAACACAATCAGTTGATGCAGATACTTTTGAAATTCTTGGCGCCCAACTTGGTTATGTCATCCAAATTGTTAGCCCAGAAGATGAAGATCGTGAATTACTACAGGGCTTTGATATTGACCTTAGTCAAGAGCTAGAGGGCCTAGATGAGGCTCGCCTCGTTTCGCGTCCTCCAGTTGTAACGGTGATGGGTCACGTCGATCACGGTAAGACACGTTTACTCGATGCAATTCGTCAGACTGAAGTTGTAAAGAGTGAGGCAGGTGGAATCACACAGCACATTGGTGCTTACCAAATTCACCATGATCACGACGGAACAAATCGTGCAATCACCTTCATCGATACACCTGGTCACGAAGCATTTACAGCAATGCGCGCTCGCGGTGCAAAGGTCACCGATATCGCCGTGCTAGTAGTTGCAGCTGATGACGGAGTAATGCCTCAAACAATTGAAGCGCTAAATCACGCACAAGCCGCTGATGTGCCAATTGTTGTGGCAGTAAACAAAGTTGATAAAGAAGGCGCAAATCCTGACAAGGTGCGCCAACAATTAACCGAATACAACTTGGTCGCAGAAGAATACGGTGGAGAAACAATTTTCGTAAATGTTTCTGCAAAGTCAGGCCTTGGTATTGATGCGTTAATTGATTCAATTCTCTTAACTGCTGATGCAGCAATTGATCTACGCGCTATTGCAGATGATGAAGCTCGTGGCGTTGCGATTGAAGCGCACCTCGACCGTGGTCGCGGACCAGTTGCAACAGTTCTGGTTCAACGCGGAACACTCAAGGTTGGAGATGCAATTGTCGCCGGTGGTTCATTTGGTCGCGTTCGCGCGATGCTTGATGAGCATGGTGAAAATGTTTCTGAAGCAGGACCATCTCGTCCAGTTCAGGTACTTGGATTTACATCCGTGCCAAGTGCTGGCGATACATTCTTGGTCGCAGATGAAGATAGAACTGCACGTCAGATTGCAGAGAAACGTCAAGCAGCTGAGCGAAATGCACAACTCGCGAAAGCACGCAAGAAGGTTTCACTCGAAGACTTCATGGAGCAATCCAAGATCACAACACTTAACCTTATTCTCAAGGGCGATGTGAGCGGTTCTGTTGAAGCGCTCGAAGACGCACTGCTCCAACTCGATGTTGGTGCTGAAGTTGATCTTCGCGTGATTCACCGTGGTGTTGGTGCTATTACAAAGAGTGACATCACACTTGCCTCAGCATCTACTGCAGTTGTTATTGGCTTTAACGTTAAGCCAGAACCACAAACGGCTGTATTTGCAGATCAAGAAGGCGTTGAAGTTCGCTTCTATTCAGTCATCTATCAAGCAATTGAAGAAATCGAACTCTCACTGAAGGGCTTACTCAAGCCAGAATACGAAGAGTTTGTTCTTGGTAACGCAGAAGTTCGAGACATCTTCAAATCCAGCAAAGCAGGAAATATTGCTGGATCGATGGTTCTTGACGGAATCATTCGTAGAAATGCGAAAGCTCGCTTGATGAGAAATGGTGAAGTGATTACAGATAACCTCACAATCGACTCACTCAAGCGATTTAAAGATGATGCCACCGAAGTCCGCGAAGGATTTGAGTGCGGTATTGGTGTTGGAACACTTAAGGAAATGCAAGTGGGAGACACAATCCAGGTCTATGAAATGCGCGAGAAGAAGCGGGCATAAATCGTGGGCACATCGCATCGCAGTCAGAAAGTTGCCGACCGCATCAAAGTTGTTGTTGCAGGCCTACTCGAGGGAAAAATTAAAGACCCTCGTTTAGGTTTTGTAACAGTTACTGATGCACGCGTTACTGGCGACTTACAACACGCATCTATTTTTTATACGGTGCTTGGCGATGACGAACAACGTGAATCCACTGCTGCCGCTCTTGAAAGTGCAAAAGGCGTTATCCGATCTGCAGTCGGAAAAGATTTGGGTGTCCGAGTGACGCCAAGCATTGAGTTCTTTTTGGATGGATTGCCTGAGAGTGCTCTGGCCCTTGATTCATTACTGGCAAAAGTACGAGAACAAGATGCTGAAGTATCAAAGTTACGAAAAGAAGCATCGTATGCCGGCGAACCAAATGCCTATAAGGCTCCAAAGATAATTGATAACAGTAATAAACCAACGCCCGCTGATCGCATAACTAATTGGGATGACGTTTGAGCAGTATGTCTGCAACGGATGGATTTGTAGTTGTAGATAAAGCTGGTGCGATGACAAGCCACGATGTTGTTGCAGTCGGGCGAAGAGTCTTAGGTACGAGAAAAGTTGGGCATGCTGGAACTCTTGATCCAATGGCCACTGGAATTCTGATTCTTGGTTTTGGCAATGGCACACGACTACTTCAATACATAACAGATGGGGATAAGTCTTATCGAGCAACAATCGCTCTGGGGGCTACCACAGTTACTGATGACGTCGAGGGTGAAGTTATTTCGCGTGCCACACAATCTCAATTAGCTGACATTACTGACGAGCAGATTCATTCTGCACTTGCCTCAATGCGCGGTGTAATTTCACAACGTCCAAGTTCTGTATCTGCGGTCAAAGTTGATGGTAAGCGCGCGCACGAGCGCGTAAGAGCGGGTGAAGTCTTTGAACTTACCTCTCGTGAGGTGACGATTTCTCAATTAGATGTTCTTGAAATTCGCCGAAGCGCTGTTGCGATACAGATTGATATTGAAGTTACATGTTCTGCAGGTACATTTATTCGAGCAATAGCACGCGACCTTGGTGCGACATTAAATGTCGGGGGACACTTAACTCACTTGCGTCGCACCCGGGTAGCAAGTTTTGGTGAAGATGTTGCCAATTCGTTCGAGAGGTTCAAATCTGGTGATTTCGAAACCTTAGGTTTAATTGATGTTGCTAGATCTATTTTCAAGGTTCGTGAACTCACCTTAGAAGAAGCTCAGGAACTTTCATTCGGTCGCAAAATTTCAGCATCACCGCTAACTGAAATTTATGCTGCTATTTCAACTTCGAATGAACTTATTGCCTTACTTGAAAATCGAGACGATGGCGCCAAGCCCATCGCAGTTTTCGCTCCAGCGAAGTGAAGTGGCAGAATACAAACATGAGTAAGCGCGTAGTTGCTATTGGCGTCTTTGATGGTGTTCATCGTGGACATCAAGAGATTCTTAATCGCGCAAAAGAGATAGCTGATGGCGGTTCTGTCATTGCACTGACATTTGACCCGCATCCAGCGACAGTGTTTGCTCCAGATCGAGCGCCTAAACTGCTGGTTACTCTCGCTGATCGAGTCGTACTTCTAAAAATTCACAATGCGGATCAAGTTGCTGTCATAAAGTTCGATGAAAAGTTCGCCTCGATGACCCCTGAAAATTTCGTAGAAAGTGTTCTTCTTAACCAATTACAAGCAACCGATGTTGTTGTTGGCGAGAATTTCACTTACGGACATAAAGCACAAGGCAACATCGAATCCTTGCGTGCGAGTGGAATTTCCAAGAATTTCGAAGTTCATGTGCTTTCGATTTCACAAGCAGACGAGCAAAACATCTCTTCATCACGAATACGTACTCTTGTTGCAGGTGGTGACGTTGAATCGGCTCGAGTGCTGCTAACTCGTCCGCATCGATTAGACGGAATTGTTGTACGCGGTGAAGCACGTGGACGCGAGATTGGTTATCCGACTGCAAATTTAGGAAACATTGAGAGTCAATGCATCCCCGCTGATGGTGTGTACGCAGGATGGTTGACAGTGGGAATTAATCGTTGGCCATCTGCAATTTCTATTGGTACCAATCCAACATTTGAAGGTGATCGAGCTAGGCAAGTAGAAGCGTATGCATTAGATCAAGTTGGTTTAGATTTATACGATCAAGGAGCAACAATCGAATTTGGTTGGAGATTACGAGATACCCTCAAATTTGATGGTCTTGATCCACTCCTTGAACAAATGGCGAAAGATTGCCAACGTGCGCGGGAATTGACCGAGGAATAGCCTCGATTTCCTCTATCCACAACCCCGCTGGTAACCTTTGACACGTCCAACGAGAAAAAGAGTTTCCGTGTGGCAGACCGGCAACCATCGTGGCCAAGTAAAAGGAGATGCAAGAAATGGCATTAACACCAGAAGTAAAGAAAGAAATCGTTGCTAAGTACGGCAACTCCGCTACTGACACAGGAAGCCCTGAAGCTCAGATCGCGTTGTTATCAAAGCGTGTAGATGAAATTACTCTGCACCTTCAAACCAATCCACATGATCACCACAACCGTCGTGGTCTGTTGTTATTAGTTGGTCAACGTCGACGCATTCTTCAGTACCTCGCAAAGACAGACATCAATCGTTACAGAACGATTATTGAAAAACTCGGCATTCGCCGTTAATTAGACACAACTACTAGCCGCGTGGGCAATGGTCCTCGGTAGTGGTTTCCGGAATCTCAGTGCACGAAAGTCGCACGTCCGTGAACTTCGATCGAAGATTCATTGTGCTCGACTCGGCTGTAGTCGAGAATAGGAGCGACCCATGGAGGGTCAAGAGATTCAATCCGCCGTTGCAGTAATCGATAACGGCAAGTTCGGAAAACGAGAAATTCGTTTTGAAACAGGCCGTCTTGCAAAGCAAGCAGCCGGAGCAGCAGCAGTTTATTTAGATGATCAAACAATGATCTTCTCTGCAACAACTGCCTCAAAAACACCTAAAGATCAATTCGATTTCTTTCCTTTAACAGTAGATGTTGAAGAGAAGATGTACGCAGTTGGTCGCATCCCAGGATCATTTTTCCGTCGTGAAGGACGTCCATCAGAAGATGCGATTCTTACATGCCGCTTAATCGATCGCCCATTGCGCCCATCCTTTGTTAAGGGTCTTCGCAATGAAGTACAAATTGTTGTAACAGTTATGGCTCTAGATCCTGATCACATGTATGACGTGATTGCGATTAACGCCGCTTCAATGTCTACTCAACTTGCAGGACTTCCATTTTCTGGACCAATTGGCGGCGTACGCGTTGCATTAATTGACGGACAATGGGTTGCATTCCCAAATCATTCGCAGCTAGATAAGGCTGTCTTTGACATGGTTGTTGCTGGTCGCGTAACTAAAGACGACGTCGCAATCATGATGGTTGAAGCAGAAGCAACTTCACAAACAATTGATCTCATTAAGGGTGGAGCGCCAACTCCGACAGAAGAAGTTGTCGCACAAGGCCTCGATGCTGCAAAGCCATTTATTAAGGTACTTTGCGATGCGCAATCAAAGCTTGCAAAGGTTGCTGCAAAGCCAACTGCTGAATTCCCAGTCTTCTTGGATTATCAAGATGATGTTTTTGCAGCCGTTGAAAAGGCAGCTAAAGATGATCTAGCGAAGGCACTGACCATTTCAGGAAAGCAAGAGCGCGAAACAAAGATTGATGAAATTAGTGCCTCTGTTAAAGAGTCAGTAAGTGCTCAATTTGAAGGACGCGAAAAGGAAGTTCCTGCTGCGTTTCGTTCGCTAACTAAGAAATTAGTTCGCCAGCGTGTACTACGGGAGAAGATTCGTATCGATGGACGTGGATTGCGCGATATTCGCCCACTCTCTGCCGAAGTTGAAGTAATTCCTCGCGTTCATGGTTCTGCTATTTTCGAACGCGGAGAGACTCAGATTCTCGGTATTACAACTCTTAACATGCTTAAGATGGAGCAACAGCTCGATACTCTCAATCCTGAAAATCACAAGCGTTACATGCACAACTACAACTTCCCACCATATTCAACTGGTGAAACAGGTCGCGTAGGAACTCCGAAGCGCCGTGAAATTGGCCATGGCGCCCTGGCAGAACGTGCACTTGTGCCAGTTCTTCCAACTCGCGAAGAGTTTCCTTACGCAATCCGTCAGGTTTCAGAAGCACTTGGTTCAAATGGTTCGACTTCTATGGGTTCTGTTTGTGCATCAACACTTGCACTTCTAAACGCTGGAGTCCCACTACGTGCACCAGTTGCAGGTATTGCAATGGGTCTGATCTCAGATGATGTTGATGGCAAAGTTGAATACGTTGCACTCACAGACATTCTCGGTGCTGAAGATGCATTCGGTGACATGGACTTTAAGGTGGCCGGAACTAAAGACTTCGTGACAGCGCTTCAATTAGATACAAAGCTCGATGGAATCCCAGCGTCTGTTCTTGCTGGTGCACTTCTACAAGCTAAAGAAGCGCGTCTAGCGATTCTTGATGTAATGAATGAAGCAATTGATTCACCGGATGAGATGAGTCCATTTGCTCCACGAATCATTTCTGTGAAGATTCCAGTTGATCAAATTGGTGCGGTAATCGGCCCTAAGGGCAAGATCATCAACCAGATTCAAGATGAAACTGGCGCAGATATTTCAATTGAAGATGATGGAACAATTTATATCGGCGCAACCGATGGTCCATCAGCTGAAGCTGCTCGCGCACAAATTAATGCAATTGCTAATCCAACAATGCCGGAGGTTGGCGAACGCTACCTCGGAACTGTTGTAAAGCTTGCAGCATTTGGTGCATTCATTTCACTACTTCCAGGAAAAGATGGCTTGCTCCACGTCTCGCAGATTCGCAAGATGCACGGCGGAAAGCGCATTGAAAATCTTGAAGAAGTTATGAAGGTCGGCGACAAGATTCAGGTTGAAATTGGTGAAATCGATCCAAAGGGAAAGCTTTCACTCGTTCCTGTACTTGAAGAAGGCGCGGCATCAGCCGAATAAATGTCAGTTCGTCGCACAGTATTGCCTAGCGGTCTGCGCATCGTTACTGAAGAAGTATCTTCAGTTCGAAGTGCAGCCGTTGGCATCTGGGTAAATGTCGGTTCTCGTGATGAAGCACCAGCCGTTGCTGGTGCTTCTCACTTTTTAGAACACCTTTTGTTTAAAGGCACGAAACGTAGAAATGCATTGGAAATCTCTTCTGCCATCGAATCTGTTGGTGGCGAAATGAACGCATTTACAAGCAAGGAGTACACCTGTTTCTATGCGCGGGTGATTGATTCTGATCTTCCGATGGCTGTCGATGTAATCTCAGATCTGATAACTTCATCGATTGTCACAGCAGAAGATGTTGATGCAGAACGCAAAGTTGTGCTTGAAGAAATAGCGATGCGCGATGATGATCCAAGTGATTTAGTTCATGATTTATACGCAGAAACGTATTACGGAGATACTCCTTTAGGCCGTCCAATTCTTGGAACCATTGATTCAATCAATAACATGTCCCGCAATAGCGTCTTTAACTATTACAAGAAACGCTATTTGCCGCAAGATTTGGTTGTAGCAGTTGCAGGAAATATTAAACACAAACGAGTAGTCGCCATGGTCGAAGAAGCGCTATCTCGCGATGATTACTTAGACGTCAGCGGTACTCCACAAATCAGACCAAATACTCCAATCAAACGGGGTAAGCAAGGTCGAGTAGGAATCATTTATCGCAAGAGCGAACAGGCTCACATGTTTTACGGCATGGAGGGTGTTACTCGAAATGATGATCGCCGTTTCACAATGGGCGTTCTATCTGCCGCCCTTGGTGGCGGAATGTCATCTCGCTTGTTTCAAGAAATTCGCGAGAAGCGCGGTCTTGCATACTCTGTGTATTCATACGCTCAACAATTTGCCGGATCGGGCCAAATTGGTTTTTATGCAGGCTGTAATCCAACTAAAGCAATAGAAGTTGTAAACATTATTCAGGAAGTTCTCGCTGATGTGTCAGAAAATGGCATGTCACACGAAGAGATAGAAAGAGCCAAAGGCGCAGTTCGGGGTTCGCTAGTTCTTAGTCAAGAGGATTCTGGTTCTCGCATGAGCCGAATTGGCAAGAGCGAGATTGTTTACGGCGAAATCATGGGCTTTGATGAAATTCTTAAGGCTGTTGCACGCGTAACACCTGAAGATATTCGCGTAATTGCCAACGAGTTTCTAACAAAAACGCCTACCCTTGGAGTTGTAGGTCCATATAAAAACGAAGCGCATTTCGAGAAGGTTCTTGCGAAAGGAAGTACACGATGAGTTCACGCATACGCGTTGGTGTGCTTGGTGCTCGTGGTCGCATGGGCGCAGAAGTTGTTAAAGCGGTAACTAACTCTTCAGATCTTGAACTCGTTGCGCAACTTGATCTTGGAGATTCTTTAGAGCAATTAGTGAGCAATAAGGCAGAAGTTGTCGTCGATTTCACCACGCCAGATAGCGTCATGAAGAATCTGCAGTTTTTGATCAACAATGACATCCATGCAGTTGTCGGTACAACAGGCTTTGATCAGACTCGTATCGATTCACTCACCAATGAATTAGCTAAACATCCAAAAGTTGGTCTACTAATCGCACCAAATTTTGCTATCGGTGCAGTTCTGATGATGGAGTTTGCCACAAAAGCTGCACGCTACTTCGAATCAGCCGAAATTGTTGAAATGCATCATCCGGCTAAAGTGGATGCACCTAGCGGAACAGCAGCGCGCACTGCAGAATTAATGACGCAAGCCCGCAAAGAATCTTCAATGAATCCAATGCCGGATGCGACCAAGCAATCACTCGATGGTGCGCGTGGTAGCAAAGTCGGAGACATTCCAATTCATTCAATTCGTGCGCAAGGTCTAGTTGCGCATCAAGAGGTTTTATTTGGGGGAGTTGGGGAAACTCTGACCATTCGACACGACTCACTTGATCGTGCAGGTTTTATGCCTGGAGTACTACTTGGCATTAGAAGTGTGGTAAAAAATCCTGGCCTAACACATGGCCTAGATAAATTTATGTAAAGGAAGATGCCATGTCTAAAGATCAAATAACTATGTACGGCGCTGATTGGTGCGGGGATTGCCGTCGATCAAAGAGATTGCTCGCCGAGTTAGGTGTTGAGTACACGAACATTGATGTCGAAGCAGATCTGAGTGCAGCGGATAAAGTTCGCGAAATCAATGGTGGAGCACAATCAATCCCGGTGATTGTATTTTCAGATGGAACGCATCTCACTGAGCCATCTGATATGGACTTAACGGCAAAGTTGAAATCTCTTTCAATTATTTAGAAAAAGTTATACACGCAAGCCGACGTTATAGCTGCGCTTAAAACTACAATCGGAAAAGATCCCTTTAATACGAGGGCAAGAATCGCTGCAGCTAAACCAGCCAATCTATGGTCGATAACTATGGCGCTCTTTGTTGTGACGCTTTGAACCGCGACCAGTGCACTCAATAATGCAATTGGAATAAGCAGATTTATACGTTTGATTAGAGGGTGTGACAGCAATCTCTCAGGAACACTATGGCCCGCAAACTTCATGCTAAAGGCCATAACACTGGTGCCAATCACTGCAATCCACAGAGCGTTATTCATTTCTTAACCCACAGACCTGCGGCAATAGCTAACAGTGCGGTTCCAATAATTGGTAATCCAGCGGGCAAGAAAGGAGTTGTTGCAACTGCAAAAACTGCAGCAACGATTGCAAGAGATTTATCTGTTGAGCTCTTAAGGCGTGGCCACACCAGACCTAAAAACGCAGCAGGTACTGCAGCATCTAATCCCCACGCAGATGGATCACCCATTGCTTTGGCACCAATTGCGCCAGCAAGAGTAAAGAGATTCCAAAAAATAAAAACACCAAAACCGGTAAGCCAAAAACCTTCGCGCATCGCTTGAAGGCCCCGTGGTTCTTGAGAAAGACTCACGCCCGTCGATTCATCAATAGTGATGTGAGCCGCAACGATTCGCTTAAGTCCTCGCACCTTAAGTATCGGAGCCATGAGTACTCCGTACAAACCATTTCGACTACCCAGTAATGAAGCCGTAGCTATTGCACTGAGCGCACTGCCACCAGATCCCATCACTCCAATAACAGCGAATTGTGAAGCGCCAGAAAAAGTTAAAAGAGAGAGCAAACAACTTTGCAAAACACTAAATCCATTTGCAACTGCGGCTGCACCAAATGCAACGCCATAGGCACCCACTGTGACGGATACGCTGAGAGAGTCGCGAAATGTGGGGGAAGAGACTCTAGACACACCCGCATTCTGCCGTATAAATCCAACTGCACAAAGCGCCTAATAGATAAGGTCGCACCATGAGTGAGTCCGATATCGTCTTTAAAAGTGATGTAACAGTAGAACTCGTTAAAGCAAGTGCCAGCGATGCCGATGTAATTTGGGCAGCTCGAGTATCTACTGCTGGCGAACAATCGATGGATGAAATCGGAGAAGATCCAGCGCGCTCAGAAGGCTTGATTAATTATTTAGCTCGTGAGCGCCATGGCTCACCATTTGAACATACATCGATGACCTTCTTTGTTTCGGCCCCTATTTTTGTCTTCCGCGAATTCATGCGCCACCGTATTGCTTCGTATAACGAAGAGAGTGGTCGATATCGCGAATTGAAACCTGTTTTTTATATTCCAGACAAAGAGCGCAAACTAATTCAAGTTGGCAAAACTGGTGCCTATACATTTGTTGATGGCACACCAGAGCAGTATGAAACCTCCGTTACTGCTATGAAGGAAGCTTACGTTGTTGCTTACGAGCAGTATCAAAAAATGCTAGATGCAGGAATCGCTCGCGAAGTTGCTCGAGTAGTTTTGCCAGTTGGTCTGTACTCATCAATGTATGTGAGCATGAATTCACGTGCACTCATGAATTTCCTATCCCTTCGAACATCTCGAGATGGATCGCACTTCCCAAGTTATCCGCAACGAGAAATCGAGATGGTCGCTGAGAAAATGGAAGCAGAATTTGCAAAATTAATGCCTCTTACGCATAAGGCATTTGAGAAATCTGGACGCATCGCGCCCTAACTAGGCGATAGCCTTAGCCCATGACAACGCCAGCGCCATTCGGTCGGCTTTCTACAGCGATGGTAACTCC
>CAZNWM010000013.1:0-11902 GCA_964576975.1 uncultured Candidatus Planktophila sp. | reverse complement strand
TACAACAAACCACCACAAGCCGGAATCGAAGCACATTTTCGCGCAATTGCAGATGCCGCAGATTTGCCGGTTATGTTGTACGACATTCCAGGGCGTACAGGAATGCAAATAGAGCCAGATACGATCGTGAAATTATCTGAGCACCCTCGCATTGTTGCTCTAAAAGATGCCAAAGGAGATGTCGCTTCTACGTCATGGGTCATCAAACGATGTGGAATCCCTGTCTATTCGGGTGATGATATTTTGAATTTGCCATTGCTTTCAGTTGGCGCAGTTGGTTTTGTTTCAGTGTGTGGACACACTGTTGGAAAAGATTTACGCGAATTACTCGATTCGTGGTTTGCTGGAAACACTGCACGTGCACTTGAAATTCATCAAAAACTTCTACCAGTCTTCACTGGAACTTTCCGCACGCAAGGTGCGATTTTGACTAAAGCAGCTCTTAATTTGATGGGGCTACCTGGCGGATATACGCGCTTACCTTTAGTGGATGCAACGGATGCACAAATTGCACAGTTGCGTGAAGACTTACGCGCAGGTGGCGTAACTCTTCGCTCATGACACATCCGCATCCAGAACTCGGAACTCCACCTAAATTAGCCCCAGGTGCACTTCGCATTGTTGCTTTAGGGGGATTAGCTGAGATTGGTCGCAACATGACCGTCTTTGAATGCAATGGAAAACTATTAATCATCGATTGTGGTGTGTTATTTCCTGAAGAGAATCAACCAGGAATTGATCTAATTCTTCCGGATTTCTCATACATCAGAGATCGCCTAAGCGATGTAATCGCAATTGTCCTAACACATGGACATGAAGACCACATTGGTGCAGTGCCGTATTTACTCCGCGAACGTGGAGATATTCCTATTTATGGCTCAGCTCTTACCCTTGCCTTGATTACTGCGAAGTTAAAAGAGCACAGAATTACGCCATTAACTCGAGAAGTGCGTGAAGGCGGTCAAGAAGATATTGGACCATTTGATCTCGAATTCGTAGCAGTAAATCATTCAATTCCAGATGCACTTGCAATTGTTATCAATACGCCTGCTGGTCGTGTTCTGCACACTGGCGACTTTAAGATGGACCAATTGCCATTAGATGGGCGCATTACAGATTTACGAACTTTTGCACGTTTGGGTGATGAAGGCGTTGACATCTTTCTAGTTGATTCAACAAACGCGGATGTTCCAGGATTTACAGCTTCTGAACGAGAGATTATGCCTGTACTCGATCGAGTATTTAGATCTACACAACGCCGAATCATTGTGGCGTCGTTTTCATCTCATGTGCACCGAATTCAACAGGTAATTGATACGGCTGCTATTCATAAACGCAAAGTTGCCTTCATCGGACGTTCGATGGTTCGCAATATGGGCATTGCTAGTGATCTCGGATATTTAAACATTCCAAGCGATATTTTGTTTGATGCAAAAGAGTTAGATTCATACGATGACAATGTCGTCTTGATTTGCACTGGTTCGCAGGGTGAGCCGATGGCTGCACTGTCTCGTATGGCAAATGGTGATCACCAAATTCGAGTAGGTGATGGCGATACAGTTATTTTGGCATCATCTTTAATTCCAGGAAACGAAAACTCAGTATTTCGAGTTATCAATGAACTTACGCGCTTTGGTGCCAAAGTAGTCCACAAAGCCAACGCAATGGTTCATGTTTCAGGCCATGCTGCTGCAGGCGAGTTGCTCTACTGCTACAACATAGTAAAACCGAAGTACGTAATGCCGGTTCACGGAGAATGGCGTCATCTCAAAGCCAATGCGGAGATCGCAATTAATGCCGGCGTTGCTCGCGAAAACACAATTGTTATCGAAAACGGTGTCGTTGTTGATTTAGTTGATCACGTCGCACAAGTTGTTGGTGGAGTTCCATGTGGATTCGTTTTTGTTGACGGTCAGAGTATTGGAGACATTACTGAATCGTCATTGAAGGATCGAAGAATTTTGGGAGAAGAAGGATTTATTTCCGTTGTTGTCGTCATTGATTCACAGAGTGGAAAAATTGTTGCTGGCCCAGACATTCACGCACGTGGCTTTGCTGAAGATGCATCCTTATTTGATGAAGTAAAAATTGATATTGAAAAAGCACTTGCTGCCGCGGTGGTTGAAGGCATCAATGGAACACATCAACTATCTCAAGTAGTTCGTCGAACAATTGGGGGATGGGTTGGCGCAAAGCACCGTCGTCGCCCAATGATTGTTCCGCTAGTTATTGAGGTTTAGAATTTCGAACATTCTTTAAGTCGGCGCGCCTGCCATCTCTGTAATTGCTTAGCAATTACGATAATTAGTGTGGCTAAGAAAAAGAGCAGTTCTAGCAAGCGTGCCAAAGTAGGCAATGCCTTTGGTCGTGGACTTCGCGGATTTTGGCGAGGTATTGCAAAAGCTCTAGGTAGCTCAGTTCGTTTTGTTGCACGCGGTGCTAAAGATCTTGATCCCACACATCAAAGAGACGGCGCCGCATTTGCTCTTTTGGTCTTAGCAATAATTGCAGGCGCTGGTGCATGGTTACATGCAGATAATGTTGTAAGTCGAGCGGTCTATTCATTTGTGTACGGAGCTTTTGGTCGAATCGGATTTATCGCACCACTTGTACTTGTTTACTTTGCTATCAGATTATTTAGAGTGCCAGATGAAAAGGCTGCAACTGGTCGAATTATTGTTGGAACAATCACGTTGTTAATTAGTGCAAATGGATTGGCACATTTACTCAACGGTTCTTCTGGTACAGGTGCGACCGCTATTCGAGAAGGTGGAGGCTGGATCGGATACGCGGTATCAACACCACTGGTTGCGTTGATGACATCCATGCTGACGTATCCTGTACTTGTTGCCTTATTCATATTTGGAATTCTGGTTGTCACAGCGACTCCAGCATCTGAAGTGTTTTCTAGAATTTCTGGAGCAGTGCGTTGGTTGTGGGATCGCAAGCCCGCCAGACGCGAAAGCGACGAAGAGTTCGAAATCTCAGAAACACCACCATTTGAATCCCCTGTTGTCGCCGATTGGAATGCTCCTGTCGATGAGGAAGAAGAAGAGTTAGACGAAGAAGATTTTGATGAAGAGTTCACTGTTGCATTACCCAAGCCAACAGTTGCACCTGTCAATAAAGACGCCAGACCTGTTCAGCTCCTGCTTTCAAGTGATTCACACTACGAACTTCCACCTGCGGATATTCTAAGAACTGGGCCGGCTGCCAAAGCAAAGAGCAAAGTTAATGATGGTGTCGTTGCATCATTAAGCGAAGTATTCAAGCAATTTGAGATTGATGCTGAAGTGACGGGTTTCATGCGTGGACCAACGGTCACTCGCTATGAAGTTGAACTTGGTAATGCTGTGAAAGTTGAGCGAATTACAGCTTTGGCAAAGAACATTTCTTATGCGGTAGCAAGCAGTGACGTTCGCATACTTTCACCAATTCCGGGTAAATCTGCGGTTGGTATTGAAATTCCAAATGCAGACCGTGAAATAGTCGCTTTAGGCGATGTCATGAGATCAAGTGTTGCCGGACAAGATCACCATCCAATGTTGGTTGCACTTGGCAAAGATGTCGAAGGTAATTTTGTTTGTGCAAACTTAGCGAAAATGCCTCACTTGCTTGTAGCAGGTGCAACTGGTGCAGGTAAGTCTTCAATGATTAACGCAATGATCACTTCTATTTTGATGCGTGCTACTCCAGATGATGTTCGCTTGGTTCTCATTGACCCAAAGCGCGTTGAGTTAACTGCATATGAAGGAATTCCACATTTAATAACTCCGATTATTACTAATCCAAAGAAGGCAGCTGACGCCCTTACGTGGGTTGTCCGCGAAATGGACCTACGTTATGAAGATCTCTCAACATTTGGATTCAGACATATTGATGATTTCAACAAAGCAGTTCGGGCAGGCAAGGTTGTTCCGCCTCCAGGCAGTGATCGAATAGTTGAGCCGTACCCCTACTTGCTAGTAATAATTGATGAGCTTGCAGATTTGATGATGGTTGCAGCGCGTGAAGTTGAAGATTCGGTTGTGCGAATTACTCAGCTTGCTCGTTCTGCAGGTATTCACCTTGTTCTTGCAACACAGCGACCAAGTGTTGATGTTGTCACTGGTTTGATTAAAGCAAATGTTCCTTCGCGTCTCTCATTTGCTACTTCATCACTGGCAGATAGTCGGGTGATCTTGGATAGCCCTGGTGCAGAAAAATTAGTTGGACAAGGTGATGCGCTCTTTATTCCTATGGGAGCAAGCAGGGCAATAAGAATTCAAGGTGCGTACGTATCTGAAAGAGAGATTGAAGCTGTCACTACTCATGTTAAGAAACAACTGTCACCGAGATATCGAGAAGATGTAACAGCTCCAGTTTCTGCAGCAAAATTAGTTGATAAAGATATTGGGGATGATTTAGATATTTTGTTACAAGCTGTTGAGCTAGTTGTCGGAACGCAATTTGGTTCTACATCAATGTTGCAAAGAAAATTACGAGTTGGTTTTGCAAAAGCTGGAAGGCTGATGGATCTCATGGAGTCGCGTGGAATTGTCGGACCATCTGAAGGCTCCAAAGCGCGCACTGTGTTGGTCAAACCAGACGAACTCGATTCAGTGCTTGCAACCCTTCGCGATTACTAAGAATTCATTTCTTCGGCGTGAGATGTTGGGGTGAAATGACCCCTGAAATGGCATCGAGGCTTTCGAACTAGTCCTTGCGGGTCTAACATTGGACAGAGAAGTTTGCCCCCACGTAATTTTTTTTGAGGTTATATGTCATTAGGTTCAGTCATTCGCCAGGCCCGCATTGATGCGGGTCTAAGTATTGACGACCTTTCTGAACGCACAAGTATTCGTGCGGGATTACTCAAAGAAATTGAAAGTGATGATTTTACAAAATGCGGTGGTGAAACTTATGCACGCGGGCATTTAAGAAACATTGCCCCACAAATCAAAATGGATCCTCAATTACTTCTTGAATTGTATGAAAATGAACAATCTATGCAACCACGCCGTATTCAAGAGATGTTGGCTGAAAACAATGTAATGACAAATCCAGTTGATAAGAAAACCATTTCTTGGAAAACATTGGCTGGAATCTCGCTCTCAACATTGGCTCTTCTTGCTGCGGTTCAAATAATTATTTCTAATTCAGAGACAACAACTGTCAGTACTCCAGAAGTTGTTGCTTCTGAATCCGCTACCGCGCAACCATCAGAACCTAGTGAAGCAGCACCCACGCCAGATTCGACAGCCACACCTACAACTGTCCGTGATACATATTCTTCGGGTACTGGTGTCTCTGTAAGTGTTTCAGCTGTACGTGGAAACTCGTGGTTATTTGTTTCGGATTCAAATGGAACAACGTTGTACAGTGGACAAGTACGAAATGGGCAGACGCTAAATTTCAGCGCAACAACACGAATTAGCATGAAAGCTGGCAACGCAGGAGCAGTTGAAGTCTCAGTAAATGGGAAAGCTCCCGAACAAATTGGCAGTGAAGGCCAAGTTGTTTCCCTTACATATGGGGTTACTTCATAACTTTAAGCAATAACCTGTAACATCACCCCAATGAGTCGCACAGTTGCAGTAGTCACCCTTGGCTGTGCCCGTAATGAAGTTGATTCCGAAGAGCTAGCTGGGCGTTTGGCTGCCGATGGTTGGATCCTCGTCGATGATGTCGAAAAAGCAGAAGTTGCACTAGTTAATACCTGTGGCTTTATTGAATCTGCAAAAAAGGATTCGCTAGATGCTTTGCTCGAAGCTAACTCCTTAAAAGGCCACGGCGTCACTCGCGCAGTTGTTGCTGTTGGTTGCATGGCAGAGCGTTATGGTCAAGAGCTGGCAGAAGAGTTGCCTGAAGCAGATGCAATTTTAGGTTTCGATGATTACAAAGATATATCCGCGCGATTGCAATCAATTGTCTCTGGAAATTCGCACACGCCACACGTTCCGCGAGATCGCAGATCCTTGCTTCCAATTGCTCCAGTTGAAAGAGCAGCTGTGCGAGATGAAGAGTTTTCGTCCAAGGTTGGAGCGGGGGGTACCTTATTTCGCAAACGTCTTGGCAATGCTCCGTGGGCACCACTAAAGATTGCATCAGGATGCGATCGTCGATGCTCATTCTGCGCGATACCGTATTTTCGAGGTTCCTTTGTTTCTAGGAGACCCGTTGAGATTTTAGAAGAAGCAAAGTGGTTAGCAGAAAACGGCGTTACAGAATTATTTCTTGTGAGCGAAAATACAACCTCGTACGGAAAAGATTTAGGTGATTTGCGCTTGATGGAGACGATTCTTCCCGAGATAGCAGCGATTGCAGGTGTCGAGCGAGTCCGACTCTCTTACCTGCAGCCCGCAGAAATGCGTCCGTCATTATTGCAAGCCATGGTTTCAACTGAAAAAACCGCTCCTTATTTTGATCTTTCATTTCAACACACTAGCCCAACAGTTCTTCGTGCGATGCGCAGATTTGGTGACAGTGAAAAGTTCCTACACCTCATCACTCAAATTCGAGCACTAGATCCAGAAGCTGGAATTCGATCTAACTTCATTGTTGGTTTTCCAGGTGAAACCCAAGAAGATTTTGATGGGCTTGCAGAATTCATTACAAATGCACAACTAGATGCAATTGGAATTTTCGGTTACTCCGATGAAGACAACACAGAGGCGCTCTCACTTGCAAATAAGTTAGAACCTGAAGTTATTGCCCAGCGCGTTGAATCACTATCAAGCCTGGCAGATGAAATGGTTTCAGAGCGTGCACGGATGAGAATAGGCCAACGCGTACGGGTTTTGATTGAAGATGCCGAATTGCAAGAGGGAAGGGCCGCCCATCAAGGTCCTGAAGTAGACGGAACAACTTCATTTATCGGGACAAATTTTAAAGTGGGCGAGTATGTTGATGCTGTGGTGATTGAAAGTATTGGCGCAGATTTGGTGGCAGAAGCAGTATGAAACTTCCCAGCTTTCTAACCCCTAATGTCATCACAAGTTTGCGGATTGCATTCTTGCCACTCGGTGCATATGCGCTCTTTAAAAATGGCGGTGATGATCCAACTTGGCAGATTATCTCTTGGTGGATATTTTTCGTTCTGGGTTTGAGCGATATTTTGGATGGAAATCTTGCTCGCAGCCGAAATACAATCACTGAATTTGGTAAATTCTTAGATCCAATCGCTGATAAAGCAATGATTGGAACTGCAATGGTTTCGCTATCAATTCTTGGTCGTATGCCTTGGTGGATCACAATTGTCATTATGTCGCGTGAAATCGGAATTACATTATTCAGATTAGCCGTGATTAAACGAGGGGTGATCCCAGCTAATCGCGGGGGAAAGATAAAGGCGCTATTCCAAGGATTTGGAGTTGGCTTCTATGTGCTGCCACTTAGCGAAAATATGTTCTGGTTTAGAGATAGCTTTATGGCCGTTGCTATAATTTTAACTCTTGTCACCGGAGCGCATTACGTCTACTCAGCCTTTAAGCCCGGCAAGTAACGCGAAAGGAATTTCATGAGCAATGCATCTGAAGTTACTTCTGCAATGAAAGATGTAATTGCAAGTTTGAAATCGCGAAATGAAACTCTTAGCACAGCTGAATCAATTACTGGCGGGGGATTGGGTTATGCAATCACCAGCGTTCCGGGTTCTTCAGATATTTATGTTGGTGGATCAATTGCGTATCACAGCGAGGTAAAGCAATCTCACTTAGGTGTCTCTGCTGATTTGATAAAGACAAAGACTGTGTACAGCGAAGAAGTGGCATTTGACATGGCGCGAGGCGCTCTTGAAAAATTCAAAACAACGTGGGCAATAGCAACTACAGGAGTTGCAGGTCCTGATGCATCTGATGGCGTTGCCGCAGGAACAGTGTGGGTGGCCATTGCCGGGCCCGTAACCCAGAGCATTCAATTGGCCCTAGATGGCGAGCGCGAAAACATTCGAAGTGGGACTGTCGCAAGCGCGATTGGCACATTTGCGCGTATCCTTAGGGCTAGAGATTAATTAGGGCTAGGGATTAGGGGGAGCGATGTTATTACGTGTTGCAGTAGGCACAACTCTTCGCGCTGCCCGCACAGAGCAATCTCGCACACTTCGAGACGTTGCTCGTGATGCCCGAGTTTCCCTTGGCTATCTCTCAGAAGTAGAACGCGGACAAAAGGAAGCATCCTCCGAACTTTTGGCTGCTATTTGCACAGCCCTAGGTTTAAATCTTTCAGCAGTCATGAGCGATGTGTCTGCTCACATTAAATCAACTGAAGTTGCAACACTAAGCGTTGTAGACGCTGCTTAATCGGCGTAATCGTGGCTCACTTGTACGCACTTCAAGGTGCAATGGCTTCTCGTTCCGAAGCCGCACTCTTAACGGCTACGAAAGAGATAATCGCAACACAGGGGATTAAGAATCTTGCAATGATTGATATTGCAGATCTTTCAGAAGTTTCACGAGCGACTCTGTACAACCATTTTCGCGATAAAGACGCTGTTTTATACTCACTTTTGAGCCGTGAGATTATTCGACTCTTTGAAAACGCTCCAAAGAATCCAGCAGAACTACTCGAGTATTTTTCAATCGCAATCAGCACTGACAAAGCATTGGCTGGAATGCGCTCGCATGACCCTGCAATTCTTGCCACGATGTTGATGAGAAATGAAGACAAGATTTGGCTGGCGATTGATTCATTCTTCCTGAGCGCACTCGGTACACAAGAAAAAGCGGGTATCGCAATCGCATGGTTATTGGCTCAAGTGCTTCAACCTTTGGGTCCTGAGCAATCTCGAGCCCAGAGCGCACAACTTCTGCATGCGCATCTCTGATCTTCGAGAACGAATCCTTTTAAGCTTTGGCCCAGAGTGGGCGCCATCATTTAGCGCAGATATCGCGCTCTCTGAATTAGGTAGCAAGAGTGTTAACGAAGCGCTCGCCGCTGGCCATGAGCCCGATGAGATCTGGAGAGCCGTCTGTAAGGCTCATCCAGAGCAGACAGCTCCACACAAGTAACGGCGTGTCGAACGCTTAAGATGGTGTTCGAACAGATGTTCGTATACCCTTAGTCCTGCACAACCAGAGCGGTTCCATCCTTCCGCCCACAGCCTTCCTCCAAAGCGCTTGGGCCGTCGGTGGGTCTCCGTACCTTCTGGACCGACACCAACGTCATATGACGTTTCATCGAAAGGAAAGAAGTGGCTACTGAAAAAAGTAATGACAAAGCTACAGAAAAAGCACAATCAGATCGTTCCAAAGCCCTAGACACAGCCCTTGCTCAGATTGAACGTCAGTTTGGTAAGGGTTCGGTTATGAAGATGTCAGAGCGACAGAATCAAGTTGTTGAAGTTATTCCAACTGGTTCAATCGGACTCGACATCGCACTTGGAATTGGCGGTCTTCCACGTGGTCGCGTTGTAGAAATCTACGGACCAGAATCTTCAGGTAAGACAACACTTACATTGCATGCAATTGCAAACGCACAAAAAGCTGGCGGAATCTGCGCATTCATCGATGCAGAGCATGCATTCGATTCAGAGTACGCAAAGAAGCTAGGCGTTGATATTGATGCACTCTTAGTTTCACAACCAGATACTGGCGAGCAAGCACTAGAAATTATGGACATGCTCGTTCGCTCTGGTGCACTTGATTTAGTAGTCGTTGACTCAGTAGCAGCACTTGTTCCACGCGCTGAAATTGAAGGCGAAATGGGAGATTCACATATGGGTCTTCAAGCTCGTTTAATGTCGCAGGCTCTTCGTAAAATCACTGGTGCTCTTCACCAATCAAAGACAACAGCAATTTTCATTAATCAGTTGCGCGATAAGATCGGTGTTTTCTTCGGCTCTCCAGAGACAACAACTGGCGGTAAAGCACTTAAGTTCTACGCCTCCGTTCGTTTAGATATTCGTCGCATTGAAACGCTTAAAGATGGCCAGGACGCAGTCGGTAACCGCACTCGCGTAAAGGTTGTTAAGAACAAGATGGCTCCACCATTTAAGCAAGCAGAGTTCGACATTATTTACGGCACTGGTATTTCACGTGAGGGATCTCTTATCGATCTTGGCGTTGAAATCGGTATCGTTAAAAAGTCTGGCGCTTGGTACACATATGAAGCAGATCAATTGGGTCAAGGTAAGGAAAACTCCCGCGCATTCCTTATCGATAACCCAGATCTTGCTAATGAAATCGAATCCAAGATTCGTGCTCACTTTGCAACACCTGTAGAAGTTGATCCAGCCCTCGTAGCTGAAATCGATGAAGCAGCCGCAGAGGTTGATTTCTAATTAGCCTTGATTTCGTAAAGGTTGAAAGAGGCGAAGGCTCCGACCCTTACTCAGTAGCTCACACAATTGCACTCAATGCACTTGTGAGTAGAGCAAAGAGTAAGGGCGAGCTTCTCGCTCACCTTAAAAAGCGCGGTGTTGAAGATGATGTTGCTCAAGCAACAATCTATAAACTGACCGAGTCTGGACTAGTAAACGATCAAGACTTCGCCCAACAGTGGACGGACTCTCGCACTCGTTCGAAAAAGTTGTCCAAAAGAACTATTGCTGGCGAGTTGCGCCAACGTGGCGTCGATCAAGAGAGCATCGATCTAGCACTAGAAGGCATCACCGATGAGAGCGAATATCGAACCGCTTTCGAACTCGGAATGCGCAAGCTATCTACGATGTCGCGCCAAGAACCTGATGTTCAAATACGCAGAATCGAATCCTTGTTAGCCCGTAAAGGATTTGGCTATTCAACAATTTCTCGCGTCATGCGCGAATTAGATTTACTCAGTTAATTCTTTTTTGCTAATTCTTTTTTGCAAGGTGCTCGGTTAATCGAGCAGCCGTTGCCACAACTGCTGCTGCATGAACTCGACCAGGTTGTCTTCCTAATCTTTCAATCGGTCCACTAATGCTTACTGCTGCAATAACTTTTCCATTTGGTCCACGCACTGGGGCCGATACCGAGGCAACTCCTGCTTCACGTTCGCCAACAGATTGTGCCCACCCACGACGTCGATCAGCCGCTAATTGAGCCGCAGTAAATCGCGCATTGGTAAGCCCGCGATGAATCTTTTCTGAGTCTTCCCACGCCATCAAAATTTGCGCTGCAGATCCTGCTTGCATTGTTAGCGCTGAACCAACTGGAACACTGTCGCGCAATCCAGATAAACGTTCGGCAACTGCAACACAAATTCGCACATCTCCTTGGCGGCGATATAGCTGAGCACTTTCGCCAGTGGCATCGCGCAATGCAGCAAGGGCTGGCGCTGCAACAGCAATCAAACGATCTTCTCCTGCAGCACTTGCCAATTCACCGGAACGCTTGCCCAAGATAAATCTTCCAGTCAGATCTCTAGAAACCAATCTGTGATGTTCGAGTGCAACGGCCAAACGGTGTGCAGTGGGACGAGCAATACCTGTTGCGGCAACTAACTCAGCAAGTGAGTGAGGCCCTGATTCAAGGGTGGCAAGAATAGCCACGGCTTTATCTAATACGCCGACTCCGCTATTATTTGTATCCACGATACGATATTAGCATCTCAATAATTGAGATGTCTACAAGGAGCCTTGGATGTCTAAGACGTTAGCGGAAAAGATTTGGGATGAACATATTGTTCGTCGAGCCGATGGCGAACCCGATCTTTTGTACATCGATCTTCATCTCATTCATGAAGTAACAAGCCCACAAGCATTCGATGGATTACGCCTTGCAAATAGAAGCGTCCGCAGGCCAGATTTAACAATTGCAACCGAAGATCACAACGTCCCAACCCTAAATATTGATAAACCAATCGCAGACCCAGTTTCAAAACTGCAAGTAGATACGTTGCGTGCAAACTGCAAAGAATTCGGTGTTCGCATTCATTCTTTGGGCGATGCTGAGCAAGGAATTGTTCACGTGGTTGGACCGCAGCTCGGATTGACTCAACCAGG
>CAZNWM010000012.1:0-26763 GCA_964576975.1 uncultured Candidatus Planktophila sp. | reverse complement strand
GATCGCATTGTTTGTTGTACCGATAAGAAACTGACCATAAATGGAACTCCAGTGGATGAGCCATACATCTTCAAAGGCAATGATCCAAGTGATATGACATTTGATATCACCGTAGACCCAGGAAAGATTTGGGTAATGGGAGATCACCGCGGAGCAAGTGCGGACTCGCGTTATCACCAAGATGACATCAACAAAGGACAAGTTCCACTCTCACGAGTGACAGGTCGAGTCTTCGGAGTTATCTGGCCATTTAGCAGTGCAAAATTTATTCCATCCATACCTGTTTTGAAATAGTTTCAATATGGCTGCAATCGAGTCACAGTTAATCGATGCAGGAATAACACCCCTTGCTGGAGTTGATGAAGCAGGTCGCGGTGCATGCGCAGGACCACTCGTAATCGCATCAGTTGTTTTGCATGATCCATTTGCTGAAGATTTAGCTGAAGTCAGAGATTCAAAAGATGTCAGCGAAAAAGAGCGCGAAGACTTATACGAATTGTTGATTCAAAAAGCGGCAGCAATTTCAACAATAATCGTGCCACCTGCAGAAGTAGATGCTCGGGGAGTACATGCTGCAAACCTAGATGGAATGCGCAGAGCAGTTCAGGGATTATCAATTACTCCGGCGTATGTTTTAACTGATGGATATGCAATCGATGGACTTGGCATCGCCAATCTTGCCGTCTGGAAAGGTGATCAAGTTGCCCACTGCATAAGTGCTGCATCAATCATCGCAAAAGTAACTCGTGATCGAATTATGCGTGAATTAGATACCCAATACCCACAATACGGATTTGCTAAACACAAGGGCTATATCACCGCATCGCACACCAAAGCTCTCAACACCCACGGTCCGTGCATAGAGCACAGACGCTCCTTTTCAAATATCGCAGCGCTCATCAACAAGAAGCAGTAATTCACACAACTTTTATCTACGTTAATTGCACTGAGGTTAGATATCTACTCTGTGCGAATTATGAATGAGACCACGAAAAAGAAGAGCACAAATCAAAGTTTGGGCGCATTTGGCGAAGAAAAAGTCAGCGAGTATTTACTGGCCCATCACTACGAAATAATTGAGCGAAATTGGCGTATTAAAGAAGGCGAAATCGACATCGTTGCTCTTTCAGATAAAGGCGTCTTCTCTTTCATTGAAGTAAAAACCCGATCTTCTATTGCATTCGGTCATCCATTTGAAGCAATTAATAATGACAAAGCCCATCGGATGCAGCGTTTGGCACTAGCGTGGCTAGCAACACACAAATGCTTTGGTCGCGATTACGCTATTGATGTTGCAGCTGTGTTGATCGCAGCAGATGGCACATTCACTATCGAATACCGTGCAGGTGTGCTCTGAGTCTTGGTCAGTGCTATGCAATTGCACTGCAAGGTTTATCTGGCTCACTCGTCACGGTTGAAGCAGACATTGCTGACGGTTTGCCTATGTACGCATTATTGGGACTACCGGATGCTGCGCTGTCTGAATCGCGCGATCGTGTAAGAGCAGCGTTGGTTAATTGTTTAGAAACGTGGCCGAATAAAAAAGTAACTGTTTCTTTATCTCCCGCTTGGCTACCAAAGAGCGGTTCGAGTTTTGATCTTTCAATTGCCATTGCGTTGATGGCAGCAAATGGAAGCATCCCAAGTTTGTCTCATGCCGACACAGTGTTTCTCGGTGAGCTGGCACTGGATGGAGCCATCAGATCTATCCGTGGAGTTCTCCCATCGCTTATGGCTGCATATAGCGCAGGAGTATTGACTGCGATTGTTCCACTTGAGAATTTGGCCGAAGCCGAGCTCATGACGCATATGAAAATTATTGGCATGCCACATCTCAAAGATGTGTTGCGGTGGTTGCGCACAGGTACACGTGAAGAGCACGTTGAATTAGATCTTCACTTTGATGTTGATGATGTGCATGACTTTTCAGATGTAGCAGGACAGCCAAATGCTCGTCGTGCCGCAGAAATTGCCGCGACAGGTGGTCACCATTTGCTATTAATTGGTCCACCAGGTGCCGGAAAAACAATGATTGCGGATCGAATTCCAACAATTTTGCCACCACTCACAATTGATCAAGCATTAGAAGTTACCGCCGTTCATTCAATTGCTGGCGCTCTTACTTCTCGTTCACCATTGTCGCTAACTGCACCAATCGTGGCTCCTCACCACAGTGCAACACGCGTTGCAATGGTTGGAGGTGGTTCACACGTAATTCGTCCTGGTGCCTGTTCTTTGGCGCACCATGGAGTGTTATTTATTGATGAAGCACCTGAGTGTGGTCCTGGAATATTAGATGCACTACGTCAGCCACTTGAATCCGGAACAATTTCTATTGCACGATCTATCGGAAACATGACATTTCCGGCACGTTTCTTATTGGTCCTTGCTGCTAATCCATGTCCGTGCGGAAAATTTTCAGGCCGTGGCAGAGGGTGCACATGCACATCAGTTCAAGTACGCAGATATTTAGGAAAACTATCTGGCCCTTTGATGGATCGAATAGATCTGCGTGTTCAAGTAGATCCGGTTGGTCGCGTAGACATGGCCCGTACAGAACTAGGTGAGTCAAGTTTGACGATTCGCAACCGCGTAATCGCTGCACGAGAAATTGCAGCTCATCGCTTCGAAAATGAATCGTGGAAAGTTAACTCACAAATTCCATCAAGATCACTTCGTACAACGTATCAAAGCGAAAAACCAGCTATGAATTTCTTACACGACGAATTAGATCGTGAACATTTAACGGCTCGTGGTTTACACAAAGTGATGCGTGTTTCATGGACGCTCGCAGATATGAAAGGACATACACGCCCAACTTTAGAAGATGTGCAGGAAGCGCATGGATTACGAGAAGGGATAGAAATGTGAGTAACGAAATTGAAGCCCGTGCCAGATTATTCGATGCGATTGAAGGCGGATCGCCATTTTGGTCACGTCAAATAATTGAATTTGGAGCCGGTGCGGTTGCTGAAAAAATCGATAGTGGGGGATACGACCGCGTTAAGTACGAAAGAATCATTTCTCGAATGAGATCCATTAGCGCTGAGCAATTGTTGGAAACAATTGGAGCAACCGGTTCGCAATTCATCTATCCGGCGACTGATGAATGGCCTGATTCACTCGAAGACTTAGTCTGTCCACCGATTGCCCTAATTGTTCGTGGTGATGTTTCTCTACTTAAGAGTTCACAATTAGCAATTGTTGGAACACGGAACCCAACTCATTACGGAGTTCGGGTAGCTCAAGATTTTGCTGCCGGATTTGTTGACCGCAATTGGTGCATCACAAGTGGCGGTGCGTATGGAATAGATGCCGCTGCGCACAAGGGAGCACTTATTGCCGAGGGCTCAACAATTGCCGTACTTGCCGCAGGAATTGATATCAATTATCCGTCAGGTCATGCTCGTTTATTTTCGGAGATACTCGAATCTGGCGCAATCGTGACAGAAGTGATGCCGGGTGTACATGCAATTCCTTCACGCTTTCTGACACGCAATAGATTAATCGCGGCGCTTTCTAATGCAACCCTCGTTGTTGAAGCAGCCTTTAGAAGCGGATCGCTTCGAACTGCGCGAGATGCTGCAGAGTTATTGCGACCAGTAATGGCAATTCCGGGTCCAATAAATTCTCCAACGAGTGAAGGTTGTCATCGATTAATCGGAGAGCGAGCAGCAGAAATCGTTACATCTGTTGGTGACGCGGTGGAATTCTTAAGTATTTAGGTTTAATGCTCGGGCAGTGAGAGAATACGTCCATGAGTGATTTTCGTTCGGGCTTCGTTGCCATTGTTGGCCGCCCAAACGCAGGTAAATCAACTCTCATCAACGCTCTAGTTGGCAGCAAGATTGCAATTACATCTCACCATCCAAATACAACTCGTCACGCAATTCGAGGCATTCTCAATGGTCCAGAATTTCAAGCGGTTTTAGTCGATACACCAGGTGTTCATAAACCAAAGACGCTACTTGGTCACCGCCTCAATGCTGTTGTTGATCAGAGCATGGATTCTGTTGATGCGATCATTATGTGTTTGCCTGCTGATGAAGATTCAGGTGCCGGTGATGTATTCATAGCAGCAGAAATTGCTAAACACCCGAAGGCCAAGAAAATCGCTGTCATTACCAAAACAGATTTAATGTCCAAAAAATCTTTAGCTAATCGTTTAGTTGGAATTAATGATTTGGCTAAGGGTTTTGTCTGGGATGAAATCATTCCGGTATCTGCTGCAATTCATGAACAGATAGATTTGTTAGCAGAGTTGATCAGTAAGACTCTTCCTGCTGGACCTGCTTTTTATCCAACGGATATGAAGAGTGATCAAGAACAAGGTCAAATTATTTGCGAACTTATTCGCGAAGCAGCGTTGCGAGATGCCTTGCAAGAGTTACCTCACTCGATCATGGTGACCATCGATGAGATGTCAGAACGTGAAGAAAAGGGAAGTCGACCATTTTTTGATATTCACGCCACCATTCACGTTGAACGAGATTCACAGAGAGCGATTGTTTTGGGTCACCAAGGCTCAAGACTAAAAGATATTGGCACACGTGCTCGCGCCGACATCGAACGTGCAATTGGAGCAAAGGTTTTTCTTGGCCTTCACATCAAAGTCTCTAAAGAGTGGCAACGCGACTCTAAGATGTTAGAAAAATTAGGATTTAGCGAAAACTAAATTGTTACAGATGGTTTGCGGCTAGCAAAGTAGGAGCCGACTAAGACCATTGGTAAACCAACCATAATTCCAAGTGTCAGTGGTTCAGACAAAATCAATACACCCAGCACGACCGCAAAAGATGTGTTGATGTAAGTCACCAAAGAAGCTCGAGCTGGTCCGATGTCATCCATAACCTTAAAGAAGATTACGAATGCAAGCGCCGTACACAAAACACCTAATCCGATAATGCTCCAGATTGCATTTTGTGGGATTGCACCTGTTGGCCATTGCGCGTATGCGAAGGGTGCAAAGAAAATTGCTGCGATTCCCATTGCGACACCGTTAAGGGCAACGCCGGAAGCACCTGGCATTTTCTTGGAGATCATGTTTACGGCGTATGCATAAAGCATTGCTGCAAGTAAAACCATAGAAATAGATGTGATTGAGCTATTGCCAGTAATGCTTTCGATTCCAATTAATGCAACAAGTCCAACAAATCCAAATATCAAACCGAAGAGACGAGTGCTGTGCCAGACGGTTTTATCACCATTAATTGATGCGAAAATTGTTGCCCAAATCGGAACAGTTGCGACAAGCAATCCTGCAAGCCCGGAAGTGATGCTCTTTTGAGCTGATGAAATCAAGAACCAAGGGCCGATCATTTCTGCAAAAGCGTATGGAATGACATATTTCCAACCCTTAATAATGTCGCGTACTAAACCTTGCTTCAGTGCAATTGGGATTAGTAGTGCCGCACCAATAATCACACGACCAAAGACAATCACTGATGGAGTGAAAGTATCAACTGCTATTTTCATAAACATGTACGGGATTCCCCATAGCAAGCCAACTAGAAGGAAAAGCGCGAGTGAGCGACGACTCAATTAATCACCAATTCTCTGTCTGATCGCGCAGCACGCGATATTGATCCACAACGTGTGGCGTAGATTTTTCTTTCACACTAACAACAGATCCTAAGTCCCAACGCGGTGCAGATGTTCCACCTAAAAGCGCCCATGCTGCTTGCTTCGCTGCGCCATCGGCCACATATTCACCAGCAGGTGGAATCAAAACTTCGCGACCAAAGAGCGCACTTGCAATTGGTGCAATAGCTGGATTCTTGGCAGCTCCACCAATTAGTAAAATTCTTTGCACGCCAACACCGAGTTTCTCTAAAGCATCTACAGCATCGACTAAACCGCAGAGCATTCCTTCAATCATTGCGCGTGCAATATCTGCACGATTTGAATTGGCTAAATTCATTCCGCTAAATACACCTTTAGCGTGTGGTCGATTCGGTGTGCGCTCACCTTCAAAGTAAGGCAGAAGCGAAAGTCCGTGTGCACCAGCTTCTGTTGTAAGAGCAAGTTGGCCAACTTCATCATGCGAAACTCCAAGAATGCGAGTTGCTGCATCAAGGATGCGAGCAGCGTTGAGTGTGCAGACAAGTGGCAAGAATTGTCCTGATGCATCTGCAAATCCAGCAACCTGACCGCTGGCATCATGCGTTGGTGTTTTTGATACAGCAAATGCTGTTCCACTTGTACCGAGAGAAACGATTACATCGCCAGGTTCTGCTTGGATTCCGAGTGCTGCTCCAGCGTTATCGCCAGCGCCACCTGCGATAGGAATACCAGCAGAAGTAGTTCCACCGAATTCTCCTGGTTTGATGATTTTTGGAAGCACATACTCGCCATCATGGCGCAGTGCTAACTTCAGAATGTCTTCTCGATAATGTGAAGTTGAAGGATCAAAATATCCGGTACCGGACGCATCGCTAGCATCGGTAAATAACTTCTTGAAATCTTTCCCACCTTGCAGTTGCCATGACAACCAATCGTGGGGCAGGGCAACGGCTGCAACTTTTTTTGCATTATCTGGTTCGTTATCAGCCATCCAACGAAGCTTTGTTGCGGTAAATGATGCAACAAGGACAGATCCGACTTTGCGCGCTGTCTCGGTATCGCCACCTAATTCATGATTGAGATCTTTAGCAGATTGCGCAGAACGTGTGTCATTCCACAGCAGTGCATCGCGAATGACATCACCTTGTGCATCGAGTGCAACCATCCCGTGTTGTTGTCCAGCAATGGAAATTGCTGCAACATCATCTAATCCACCAGCATCTTTGATTGCCCCATCTAGGGCTTCTTTCCAGATTCGTGGGTTGATCTCAGTTCCATCTGTATGTGTTCCGCGTCCCTGGCGAATTAGAGCACCCGAATTAGCATCTCGTATAACCACTTTTACAGATTGGGTAGATGAATCTACGCCTGCAACTAATTTCGAGTTGGACATGGGTGAAGGGTAGACTGCGCATGTCAGCGTTGACCAATTAAAGGTAAATTTTCCTATTCTTTAGAGGAGTTTTCTAGATGCGCATCGGTGTATTAACAGGTGGCGGAGACTGTCCAGGACTTAACGCTGTTATCCGTGCAGTAGTTCGCAAAGGTGTAAAAGAGTACGGTCACGAGTTTGTTGGGTTCCGTGACGGATGGAAGGGACCACTAGAAGGTCTCACAATGACACTAAATTTAGACACAACTCGTGGAATTCTTCCACGCGGTGGAACAATTCTTGGATCATCACGCACAAACCCATTTAAAATCGAAAATGGCGTTGAGAAAATTAAAGAGAATTTATCAAAGATGGGTATCGATGCGCTGATTGCTATTGGCGGCGAAGACACACTCGGTGTTGCAACAAAGTTAGATGCACTCGGCGTCAAAGTTATTGGTGTTCCAAAGACAATTGATAATGACTTAAACAATACCGACTACACATTCGGCTTTGATACATCAGTAAATATCGCAGTCGAAGCAATCGATCGTTTGCATACGACCGCTGAATCTCATCACCGCACTCTTATTGTTGAAGTCATGGGTCGCCATGCTGGTTGGATTGCACTGCACTCAGGTCTTGCAGGTGGAGCAACATGTATTTTGATTCCAGAGATTCCGTTTTCCGTAGACAAAGTCTGCGAATGGGTTGAATCTCGCTACAAGTCTCACTTTGCGCCAATCATTGTTATTGCTGAAGGTGCTATTCCAATTGAAGGTGACATGATTACAAAGGATCAATCACTTGATGCCTTTGGTCACGTAAAGCTATCTGGAATTGGCGATTGGCTTGCAGGGCAAATTGAGGCAAAAACTGGCAAAGAAGCACGCACATCCGTGCTTGGACACATTCAACGTGGTGGAACACCAACTGCTTTTGATCGCGTTCTAGCTACTCGTTTTGGATTGCACGCAATCACCGCAGCGCATGAAGGCGACTGGGGCAAGATGGTTGCACTACACGGCACCAATATCGCTCGAGTACCACTGGCAACAGCGACAGAAAAACTAAAAACTGTCGATCCAGCGCTCTATAAGGAAGCTGAGATCTTCTTCGGATAATTCGCCTGCGCGGATACCCAAAGGTTCTCTACCCTTAACCCATGAACTCAACTGACTCATTGTTCACACCTGGACTTGTTGCCGCGCAACAACCGCAATGGCCAGGTGGAAATGATGGCGCTGCCATTAAATCTGCAGTGCAAGAGTTGAAATCTTTTCCACCACTAGTTTTTGCTGGCGAATGCGATGATCTCAAGGCACGTATTGCATTAGCTGCTGAAGGAAAAGCATTCTGGTTACAGGGTGGAGATTGCGCCGAAACTTTTGCAGCAGCAACTGCAGACTCAATTCGTAATCGAATTAAAACAATTTTGCAGATGGCTGCAGTCCTTCAGTACTACTCATCTCTTCCCGTCATAAAAGTTGGCCGCATGGCAGGCCAGTTTGCAAAGCCACGCTCTAATGATTTTGAAACTCGCGGCGATGTCACCCTTCCTGCATACCGTGGCGATGCGGTCAACGATCTTGAATTTACCGAAAGCGCACGCACACCAGATCCGCAACGTTTAGTTCGCGTATACAACACATCTGCTGCAACCCTGAATCTTGTCCGCGCATTTACTCAAGGTGGCTTTGCAGATCTACGCCGAGTGCATGAATGGAATAAAGGATTTATTCGTGACTCATCAGTTGGTGATCGCTATGAAGAGATGGCTAAAGAAATTGGTCGGGCGCTAGATTTCATGAAATCTGCTGGAGTTGATCCAGAAGCGTTTAAATCTGTTGATTTCTTCTCAAGCCACGAAGCACTCATATTGGAATACGAAAAAGCTTTGACCCGCATCGATTCTCGCACTGGAGATCCTTACGATGTCTCCGCGCACTTTGTATGGATTGGCGAACGCACTCGCCAACTAGATGGTGCCCATATTGATTTTGCATCAAAGATTAAGAATCCAATTGGCGTAAAGCTCGGTCCTAAGTCAACAGTTCAAGACGCACTTACGTTAATTGATCGCCTGGATCCAGATCGCGAACCTGGTCGAATTACATTTATCACTCGAATGGGCGCATCAAAAATCCGTGAAGTTTTACCAGCACTCGTTGATGGCGTAACTAAATCTGGTGCCAAGGTTCTATGGGTGTGCGATCCAATGCACGGCAACACATACGAAGCTCCATCTGGTTACAAGACACGCAAATTCGATGATGTAATGGATGAAGTGAAGGGATTCTTTGAAGTACACAAATCTCTTGGAACCCACCCTGGCGGAATCCATATTGAATTAACTGGTGATGACGTAACTGAATGCGTTGGCGGTGGAGAACAAATCTCTGAAGCTGATTTATCTTCTCGCTACGAAAGTGCGTGCGATCCGCGTTTGAATCACTCTCAATCACTTGAATTAGCATTTTTAGTCGCTGAAATGTTGCGCGATCGCTAATTTAGCTCTGTGCCACTCTTTCTCACTTCGCATAAAACGCCGATAGGCACACTGAATCTAATTGCGCGAGAAGATGTTTTACTCGCAGCAAATCTCTCAACCATCAGCGCAGCCAAGGCTTCACTCGATGAAGATGATCGACTCCATGGATTTAAGGAAGTAAAAACAATTCCTGTTATCTCAGAGCTGATTGACGATTATTTCGATGGCGATCTCAGTGCACTGAATGCGATAAAGGTCAGACAACCGGGTGGACCATTTTCTCAAGCTGCATGGAAAGCTATGAGAAGAGTGAAGGCGGGCAAAACAATGTCCTACGCTGACTTAGCCGATAGAGCAGGATCGCCAGCTGCGGTCCGTGCAGCAGGAAGTGCGTGCGCGAAAAATGCGATTGTTCTGGTTGTTCCTTGCCACCGAATTGTTAAAACCGGGGGAGCACTTGGTAACTATGCCTACGGTTTAAGTAAAAAAGAGTGGTTATTACGCTTTGAGGCAGCGCTTTAAAATCTCAATTGCTTCATCTGTTTGCGCGTCATCGAAATCTAAGTGAGTCACTAGGCGTGCATACTTTGGTCCTAGTGCACTAATCCATAAACCATTTTCTTTACATCTGGCCGCAAAATCTGCTGCGCTAAATGGGAATTGCGCAAGATCGAGACCAACAATGTTTGTCTCAACAGTTGCTGGATCGATTAGTGATGAATCAATTGCGGAAAGAGCTAAGGCAATTTTCTTTGCTCGTGTGTGATCTTCTGCAAGGCGATTAATGTTGTGATCTAGGGCGTAGTGACCGGCTGCAGCAAGAAGACCAATCTGGCGCATTCCGGCACCGTATCGTTTGCGCCACACACGTGAGCGAGCGATCATCTCTTTGCTTCCCAGAACAAGTGAACCAACAGGGGCGCCTAAACCTTTAGATAAACAGACGCTGATTGTGTCAAAGTGTTTTCCGTATTCAGAAAAAGATACTCTGCTTGCAACATGGGCATTCCAGATGCGGGCACCATCTAAGTGAAGTGCAACGCCAATCTCATCAGCACCCTTTTTAAGGGCCGCGATTTCAGATATTGGTTGCACGGTTCCACCACCAAAATTGTGAGTGTTTTCTACTGCGATTGCAGTAGTTGAAACTAAATAAGGACCAGAGTTTGGACGAGCAATTTCTAGCGCATCAGATGCCTTGAGCAATCCATTTTTTGCAGGCCATGTACGAGTGGTTATTCCGGAGAAAACTGCTGCAGCACCAAGTTCGGCTCGGACAATGTGGGAATTCGTTTCTGCAATTAGCTCTTCTCCAGGTCCAACTAGAGATCTAATTGCTAGTTGATTAGCAAGTGAACCCGTAGGGGAGAATAACGCCGCTTCTTTTGCGAATAATTCAGCAACTCGCTCTTCGAGAGAGTTAACAGTTGGATCATCGCCATAAACATCATCACCAACGGGCGCTGATGAAATCGCATCACGCATACCTTGTGATGGTTTGGAAACGGTATCTGATCGCAGGTCAATTGCCATGGCTTATTTTCTCATGCTTCTTTGGTGACAATTACAAACATTGCAATGAGAACGAGAATTCCACCAACTGCAGTTTGAAGAGTAAGGGTTTCACCGCCGAATAAAATGGCAAATACTGCAGCAAACACAACTTCCATCGTAAGAATTACTGCAACCTTTGTTGTGCTCATGTGGGCTTGCGACCAGGTTTGGACCATGAAAGCTGCAGCGGTGCAGACAACTGCTGTGAAAACTACTGTTGCCCATACACCCCAATCAGGTGGTGGTGAATATCCACCTTCTGCAACTGATGCTAATCCAGTCATTGCGGTGCACGTAGCCAATTGCACAACCGTCATCGCATACGCATCGCGCCCACTACTCCATTTGCCAAGTGAAATGATGTGAGCGCCAAAACAAAATGCGCACGCAAGAATCAGAAGTTCACCGACGCCTACACTCCATCCGCGTATTGAAAGCAAACCCAAGCCAATTGTGGCAAGAGCTACGCAACCCCACGTCAGTAGGGTGATTCTCGTCTTAAGTACAAATGCTGCGATGACCGGGGTAAAAACAACGTACAGCCCAGTAATAAAACCAGTGATTGCAGCACCTGTGCGTTCTAGTCCAAGTGTTTGAAGTATGTAGCCTGCGCCAAGAAATGTTCCTGCAAAAGCTGAACGCGTGACTAAATCTTTGTCGAAGAATCTAAACACCTGTGGGCGAATAAGAATCATCACAATAACTGCAAGTGCAAATCGACTAAAGAGAAAGTTATTGACGCTCTGTCGTGCAATCGATTCTTTCATGATCACGAAGGCCCAACCCCAAGAGGCTGCAACTAGCAATAAAGCCCATGGCGCTAATTTAATTCGTGTTGCGTGTTGAGTACTCATCCGCGTAACTTCTTTAGCAGCGTTACTTCAGGACCATGTTTTTCTTCTAGACCCGGAGTTTCAAGAATCAGTGGAGCATTAGCCACGGCTGGGTGCGCCAGTAACTCTTTAAAGGGATCGATGCCGATGTGCCCATCACCGAGATTTTGATGGCGATCCTTTAGTGCTCCGCACACATCCATCGAATCATTAGCGTGCACTAATTGGAAGCGTTCAATACCAGCGATTTCTATGAGCAGATCAATCGTTGCAGTCATTCCACCCTTAACGGATATGTCATGTCCGGCAGCAAAGACGTGGCACGTATCTAAACAAATTCCAACACGTGGATGATATTCCAGCGCCTTTAAATAGTTTTCTAAGTCCTCAAGTTTTTTAACGAGTGATTGACCTTGTCCAGCAGTTGGTTCCAGAAGCAAGTACGGCGAATCATCATTTAATCTGTTGAGGATGGGCATCATGCCTTCGTGAATCTGCTTCCATGCTTTTTTCACGTTATCTTCTTTAACAGCAGAACCTGTGTGAATAACTGAGCCCAAGGCTCCGATATCTGATGCTCTCTTGAGTGCGTACTCTGTTGCTGCTAAAGAGTTCTTATAAGTTTCTTCGGTAGGAGATCCCAAGTTGATAAGAAATGGCGCGTGTACGTAAGTTTCTAAATCTAATTCAGCTGCTTTTTCTTTAAATTCATTATCTGCCTGCACATTGGCATCTGGCATCGACCATTGACGTGGGTTAGATGCAAACACCTGAATTGCTTCTGCGCCAATTGTTCGTGCGTATTCGATTGAACGCTTTGCCATTCCACCTGTTGTTGGTGTGTGGGCGCCGATACGAGGTTTTTTCACTGTGGCTGGCATCGGCCTAGCCTACTGTGATGGTTACAACAGTGCCACGTAGCACCTTCGCCCCTACCCGCGGAGAAACATTTGTGACCTTCTTATTTGTCTTAGTTCCACTGCAGCGCAGTCTCTCCCTCAGACCAAGTACTTTGTACTTAAGTTCGAGATCTTTCAGTGTGACAGCTGCTCGACAAGTTTCAAGCGAATAAAGATTTGGAATAAAGACAAATTTAGAACCTCTTGAAACAACCAAAGTAATTGTCGAGCCTTTAGCCGCACTGACAACGCCAGAAGGTACTTGTGATACAACAGTGCCAGCAGCTGCCGTTTCGCTATATGCAAATGAACTTTCAACATTAAATCCAGCTTCAGTTAATTCATTTTGTGCCTGATCTGCACTCTGACCAACATAGGTTGTTAGTGCGACCTGTTCAATACCCTTGCTGACAAGAATTGTTACTGGGGTATCGCGCTTAACCTTTTGGCCATTAGAAGGATTAGTGGAAATCACAAGTCCCTTAGGAATTGTTGTATTGAACTCTTCGACAATGCCCGCTGATTTCAAGGGTTGATTCGTTAGTAACTTAAGAGCGGCTTCGGGAGTTAATCCAGTAAGCACAGGGATCACATAGCGCTCTTGTCCTTTAGAAATAACTAACTTAACGGTGCCACCCGCATCAATCTTGTCGCCACCACTTGGATCTGATTCCAAGATTTTTCCGGCGGCAATTTCTTCATCAAAACGGTTTTCTACAACTTCTGAACGAAGTCCAAGTGGAGCAAATACGGCACTGGCTTCTTCAGCACTGGCTCCGACCACGGATGGAACAACAATGCGCGAACCTGGACCCACCAACACGTACCAGCCACTAATGCCCAGCGCTACAGCGAGCATTGCAGCAATTATTCGGTTGCGACGTACTCGTTTGCTCACTCGACGTTTTGTTCCGGCCGTCATCTCGCGAATTGGTTTTTCTTGTGTGATTTCTTTTGATGGTTCTGGTTTTGATTTTTTCTTTTTTCGAGATGGTTTTTCAGAAATTTTCTGCATGGGAATATCTAGTTCAAGGCTGAGTTGGTTTCTCTTTGGATCCAATGTTCGAGCAATATCTTGAATTGCAGAGAGAAAGACGCCAGCATCTCGTGGACGCTCATCTGGATTTGTGCTCGTCGCTGAATAAATTAGGTCATCGAGATCTTTAGGGATATCAGATCTATGCGAACTAACACGGGGCACGCGATTATTGACGTGCATATAAGCAATTTGGATAGGACTATCTCCCGAGAATGGCTTTTCTCCAACTAAAAATTCGTAGGCCAGAATTCCTGTTGAGTAGACATCACTTCTTGAATCAGAGATTCCGCGCTGTACTTGTTCTGGCGATAGGTAAGAAACGCTTCCGAGTACAACGCTTGATTCAGCAGTTAAGGTGCTACCAATTAGTGCACCGTGAGCTAATCCAAAATCTGCAACCTTAATTCGTCCATCATTGGAAACCAAAATATTCTCAGGTTTGATATCTCTATGAATAATTCCTAATTTATGTGCAGCTGCAAGGGCTCCAAGAATGGCAGTGAGGTACTGCAAGGTTTGTGCAACACCAAACTTTCCTGATTCATCTAAATACTCGCGAAGTGTGTGACCCTCAACCATCTCCATGACGATAAATACCGCAGGCACACCATTGGTGTTCCAGCCTTGATCTTGAACAGATACTGCGTTGGGATGTGAAAGCGCTGCAGCAGCTTTTGCTTCACGTATGAATCGATTAACAAATGCTTCATCCTGAGCTAAGTGCGGATGCATGATTTTTACCGCAACTTTTCTATCTAAACGCGTATCAATTGCTGAGTAAATACTTGCCATGCCGCCTTGAGCTATTTGGGAGATGAGTTGGTAGCGCCCATCAATGAGTTCACCAGATAGATCAGACACGTGGAAATCTTAGGTAAAGGCCCTTAGATAGATGCGTCTGGCGCGCCCAATTCATTGCGCAGTGATAATGAAATCAGCATTTTCTTTCGCCCCAGATTGCGAGAAATGCTCGCTCTGAATAATCTGCCATGCCTGCATGTGTTCAGCAATGTGATGGCCATCTCGTTCCAGAACCCGTTCAACGCCATAGTTGGGTTCGATTTCCATCCAAATTGTGATTGCTTTGAAAGCCCGAATTACTTCTTGTGCGCTGCCAACCCCTTCGATAATTAGTATTTCGCGGGGCTCAATTTCACGGGCAGCACCGTAGGAAGAAGTAGCCCAGTCATAAATTGGCACCGCTACCGAATCTTTGTTTGTGTGCGCTTGTGCAATTCTTTCTAAATCTTTAGTTAACTTCTGCCCAAGAGCGTTGTCCCAGCCATCATAGATATCATCTAAACCGAGCAGATTTACTTCGCGCGATGTGCTGAAGTACATGTAGAGATTTTTAGCCAATGTGCTTTTGCCACTTCCTGCAGGACCATCGATTGCGATCAGATGTGGACCGGCAGAGGCTAATAAATCATTGAGAGCTTCGGTGAGATGCATACCAACGCTTCCATCCGATTATGGCGATAACGGAGAACGCTGCATACAGAACCGCAGTAAACCAATATCCTAAAACGGCATATTGAACTGTTGCCAAAATATTAACGGCCAACCATAGTGGCCACGCTTCATATTTTTCATAGACCATAATCACTTGCGCAAACGCACTTCCGAGAAAAATTATGGCATCTGACCAAGTTGCTGCAGCGCCCAAACTTTGTAGCACTGGAGTTAGCAGTACAAAGGCAACGACTAATCCAAGTGCAGAAACTGTTCGCGCTTTAGTTGAGAGTGCTGATGGCACTGCGCCTTTTGGCCCCCATCCAAACCAACCCCAAATCGCTGCACCGATAAAAACTATTTGCAGTGCAGCACTTGCGAATAAATCTGCCTGGTAAAAAAAGATTGCATAGAGTGAACCACTAAGCGCCCACCATGGCCATGTAATTCTCTTGCCAGTCACGCCAAGACTGACCCCGATAAATGATGTGAGCGCTGCGACGAATTCAAGAATAGAAACTTCGTATCCCCACGCAGTAAATAAAATTGTGGACATTGATGTAACCCCTTCCACGTCCGCATTACCGGACGGGTCAAGCGGTCGATCTGAATTTCAGACCCTCTCAGCCAAGAGTGGCTCCCGCATTCCTAACTATATGAGAAAAGTTTTTATCTGGCAGCAAGGGCACGGATAAAAGCCGGAAGTGCAACCCTTAATCTGCGTGCAGTCGATGTTTTAGCGCGTTTGTTAAAGACGTCGTACCCAATTTTTTCTACTTCATCAACGATTCCACAGTACAGGGTGCTCGCAGCCTTTATGCATGGGCGGCTTGATGCTTCCAACAATTGGATCCCAGGTTCGGCTTCACGTTGAAGTTCTCTCACTCGTTCTATTTGAAACTTAAGAGCTGCAGTTATTTCAGGAGTTAGCTTCTTGGCATAGAGCATTTCTTGCGATACTCCGAACCGCGCGAGTTCATCTAGTGGGAGATAAATGCGGCCACGTTCTAAATCTTCGCCGACGTCTCGAATGAAATTTGCTAATTGAAACGCAATTCCGAGCTTCTTAGCTGGCTCGTATGCTTCATCAGAAAGCGGTCCTAAAATTGGAACCATTTGTAGGCCGATTACAGCGGCAGATCCATACACATACTCCATTAAATCTTCGTAAGTTTTGTAGGAGCCGACCGTTAAGTCCATCGTCATTGAGTGCAGGAAGTCCACAAAGTGTTGCTGTGGAATATTAAATCGGCGGACAGTATCTATCAGTGCAGCGCCAACATGGTCGGTACTTATTCCTGTTGAAATAGATGCAAGAACAGAATCACCCCACGTTTTAAGGTGGGCGGCCTTTTCTTCATCACTAAGCGTTGAAGAGAGATCGTCAACGATTTCATCTGCATAACGTGCAAAACCATATAGCGCGTGAACAAATGGACGCTTATGAGCGGGCAACAAAAGAGTTGCAAGAAAATAAGTTTTTCCGTGCAAAGAGTTAAGACGCTTGCACTCCTCGTAGGAAGCTCGCAGAACTGGCTCTTTTATGCCAGCAGCATCTAACTCATTCATTTATTTAACAGGCCCAACGATTCTCTCTGCCGCTAAGCGACCTGAAATCAAAACCATTGGAACTCCGACGCCAGGTTGTGTTCCTGATCCAGTAAAGACAATGTTTTCATATCCACTTGCCATATTGCGTGGTCTAAATGGACCTGTTTGGAAGAAAGTATGTGCGCTTGCAAATGGTGCGCCGCGCTCCATTCCTTGTGCTTGCCAATCAAGGGGAGTTGTCATTACTTCAGTTTCAATGCCATCAGAAAAACCTGTGTATCCACGATCTTCTAAGGTCTTAATCATGTGATCTCGATATGGACCTGCTTGTTTCTTCCAATCAATATCAGCATCTAAATTCGGTGTCGGATACAAGATGTAATACGACTCTTTTCCTGCAGGCGCCAGAGACGGATCATCTTTCGTTGGAATCGTTACGAGCACACTTGGATCACTCATCAGAGTTTTCTTATTGATTAGCTCGTCAAATACACCATCCCAAGAGTCACCAAAGTGAATATTGTGATGAGCAACGTGATCATATTTTTTCGATGAACCCACGAGCAGAGTCACACACGATGGTGAATAGCGAAGGCGCTTGACCGAAAGTGGGGTTTTTCCAAGAAGATCGCGCCACGCAACGGGCAAATCGGGGTTAAGAACTAAGGCATCACATTCAATGCGTTGGCCAGTATTAGTAATTACAGCCTTTGCACGACCGTTTGCAGTTTCGATTTTTTCCGCTGTCGTGTTGTACATAAATTCAACACCATGTTTTTGCGCTGCAGCAGCAAGTGCTCGTGGAACTGCATGCATTCCACCCTTAGGAAAGAAGACACCGTTAACAGAATCCATGTATGCAATAACTGCGTAAATTGCTAGCGCTTGCTGCGGGCTCACGCCTGCATACATTGCTTGGAATGAGTAAACCTTTTGCAAGCGAGGATCTTTCATGAATTGGTTAACTTTTGGAGATAGACGTCTAAAGCCACCTAATGCAATCAGGCGAGCCAGATTGGGAGTGAGAAGATTAAGGGGAGAATCAATGTTTCTATCGATGAAATCATTCATTTCATACTTGTATAACTTTGTTACGAAATCAACATAGCGACGATATCCAGCTGCTTCTGCAGAGCTCACTGTTTTTGCAATTTCTGCTTCCATTTGATCTGTGTTCGCATGGATATCAATCTGGGAACCATCAGCGTAAAAAGCGCGATAGAGCGGCTGAACGGGAGTTAGTTCCAACCAATCTTTGAGTTCTTCTCCGACGCTGTTAAATGCATCATTAATCAGAGAAGGCATAGTTAAAACACTTGGGCCTGTATCAAATGCGTAACCATCTTTGTTCAACAAACCATTTCGTCCACCAGGAACACTTTCGCGTTCAATCACGGTTACTTTACGACCAGCGCCAGCCAAGCGAAGAGCAGCACTTAAGCCTGCTAATCCTGCACCGACAACAACGACGTGATCTGTTGGTCCTTTGACGCGCTTTGGCATTAGAGATTCCTCTTCGTAGCGATAATTGCAAGATCACTTAAGACCGTGCGGGCCGTGTCCGCAATTGATGGAGTATCAAGTGCGTGAATTGCAGTATTTGTTAATTCAGAGATTAGATTTTCAACGTGAGTAGGTGCTCCGCTGTCAGTGATTATTGAACGTAATTTCTCGACACCTGTTGCGTCCAACTCTTGCTTGCCAAATAGTGATTCAAATTCCTTTATATCTTTTGAACTCATTGACTCCTGTGCCATCGCCACAAGGACTGTGCGCTTTCCCTCACGTAAATCATCTCCAGCTGGCTTACCTGTTAACTCAGGATCTCCAAATACTCCCAGTAGATCATCGCGTAACTGAAAGGCTTCACCTAGTGGCAAACCATAAGCAGATAAGTGCGTTGTAACTTCGGCCAGTGCTTGCTTATCTGTTGTTGCCATAGCAGCACCAAAATGCAAAGGTCGCTCAATCGTGTACTTGCCAGATTTGTATCGCGCAATTGTGAGTGCACGTTCGACAGTGTGAGTGCTTCTGGTTTGCTCGTAAATATCTAAAAATTGTCCTGCCATTAACTCCACGCGCATTTCATCGTGTACTGCTAAAACTTGTGGCAAAACTTCAGACTTGATCCCACTTTGGTGCAGGGCAAGGTCAGAATAAACGAGTGCTAAATCTCCCAAGAGAATGGCAGCTGCTTGGCCAAAACCAACTGATGAACCAACCGCACTTTCTTGTGTATGTAATTTTTCAAAGTGTTTATGAATTGCAGGTTTGCCACGACGCGTGTCGGATCCATCCATCAAATCGTCGTGAATAAGTGCGCATGCTTGCAACAACTCAAGGCTCGAGCAGGCACGAATTATTTCAGGGGAGTGAGAACCGCCTGCACTGAGAAAGCCAAAGTATGCAAACAGTGGTCGAAGTCTTTTGCCGCCATCTAATAAAAAAGATGAGAGCGCATCCGATGCTGGCGTCAGTTCGCTTCCAATTGATTCCAAATACTTCTTCTGGGCACCGAGAAAAGTTGCGAGCTCGCTCTCGATTAACTGGCGAATCGCAGCCGGATCAGCGTTCTTCTCATTAGCCACGCGGTAACGGTACCCTGCGCAATAGTTCTAGTCATTTCAGAAAGGCTTAAGCCATTGATTACGCGCGAGCAATTTAAAGATAGATGGAGTGAACTCCATAACTCTGCGCCAACGACGGGAATTGTCGGGGGATGGCTTGCCATCTCATACAGATTTGGGTTGCTTTGCACTCTTTTACGAATAACTCCAAATGTATTAACCATGTTGGGATTAGTCAGCGCAATTGGTGTCGCATTTACGGCGCAGTCACCATGGGCTATTGCACTCATTGTTGTCTCACTATTCTTCGATGGTATCGATGGAAGTGTTGCAATCTTTCAAAACCGTGCCTCAAACTGGGGTGCGCTACTTGATTCAGTCGTAGATCGAATCAGTGAAGCTCTCTGGCTATATGCACTTTATGTTATTGGAGTGCCAGCTTATTTATGCATCACGCTATGGCTTGTGGCTTCGACGCAGGAATACATGCGAGCACGTGTGTCCTCGCTGGGAATAAAGGATCTTGGATTAGTTACAGTCACTGAAAGACCAGTTCGTGCAAGCTTTATATTTATTGTTCTCATCGCATGGCAATTAGATTTGCCTGGAATAGAAATTGCAACGTGGGCTTTTCTTGGAGCATCAGTATTTAGTGCAATAAGCGTGATGCGTTTTGCGTATTCCCGATTGCGTTAGCAACAATTTCTGCGCTTAATCCAACCAATGGCAAACCACCACCAGGATGGGCAGAACCACCAACACAGTACAAACCTTTAAGCGGTGATCTATTTCGCGCTCTCAAGAATGCCGACTTCGCACCGTTACTCGATGTTCCATAAATCGCACCGCCTGGAGCGCTGACGCTTCGTTCAAGGTCTGCAGGTGTTCGAATTTCCAATACTTCTAAGCGATCGCGAATTGAGATTCCTCGGGCTTCAATCTGATCAATAATTGAGTTTGCGTAATCTCGATTAAAGTTCTCATCATTCCAATTCCAACCAGATGTGCCAGTTAAATCATGAACTGGTGCGTTAACTAGAACAAAGATTGATTGCGCACCAGGTTCTTTCACCATCGTCTCATCGTGCGGGGCACAGAGATAGATAGTTGGATTCTTCACTGGCGTGTGGGTAGTAAAAATTGCGTCGAATTCTGAGTCGTAATCTTCTGGAAAAAGAATTGTGTGGTGACTAAGTGGGGTTGCACTTGGATCGGGACGTAATCCTAGGAGCAGAGAAAATCCAGCCAGCGATTGCGTGCTCTGTGAAATTCTCTTTCGTGCACTCTTTGTCTTTCGAAGCTTTGTGCTGAGTAAAGAGTTGTACACGAGTGAAGCATCAGCATTGGCTACGACTGTAGAAGCATGAATAGTGTGACCAGATTTCAGAGTTACGCCAGTGACTCTGGATTTGGTGTGATTGATTGTTTCGACAGGAGAACTGAATTCAAAAGTTACTCCAAGATCGAGACAGCGTTGGTAGACGGCATCTGCAAGCTTTCCAATTCCACCGGTTATGTGCCACGCACCAAATGCTTCTTCGACAAAAGCAATTGTTGAAAGAACTGCAGGAGCTAATCGAGGATCAGATCCGCTATATGTGGCGTATCTGTCGAGAATATATCTAAGGTGTGTATCGGGTAATAAATCATCAGATAAATCTCGAAGTGATTTCCATGGAGCGATGACCTTTAAATCGCGCAACACACTTGGTCGTTTGATAAGTGAAAGAATTGATGTGAGTTCAGATTCAACAAATGGCTCGCGCGAAACGTCCCACATTTTTTCAGCACGTTTCATTAGTGCATCCCATTGGGCAGCGACTTCTGGACCGAGCACACGAGAGATTTCTTCTTGCGTTTTATGGCGTGCAAGGTTTGCAAACTTTAATTGCACGCCGTCATTGAATCTGTAATCAAAAGCTGGATCAACGGACTTAATGTCTATGACTTGTCCGAGATGCTTACCGGTTCGCGCAAAGAAATCTCTATAAACAGCCGGCAAAGTAAGAAGGGAAGGACCAGTATCGAATGCGTACTTACCGATCCATTCAGTGCGGCACTTACCCCCATGTTTATCTGAACCTTCAAGCACATGCACTACATGTCCTTGTCGCGCTAGTCGAGCTGCAGTGCACATTCCGCCCATACCTGCGCCGATGACAATCACTTGGTTCATACAGTGCGGCCTTTCCACTGAATGCGACCGCGCATGAGCCATGAGTAAATGATCAGATAAATCAGGAGCGCTGAAGAAATTGGATGCAATAAAGAGTCAAATAAGTTAGCACGAGTGATTTTTGCGCTGATCAACCTTGAGATAAGAACAGCTTCGAATGCGAACCAGCCAAGTGGAGAACCCATTGCCGCACTGATGATTGGAATAATTCCTGTGAGCACCAGAAGCGCAATAGCGATGATTGATCCGAATACGCCGCCGAATCCCTTCCACAGAGATTTTGCGTATCCATTTCTCAATTCATTCCATGATGAGTACATGTGACATTGAGCAATGAGTGCACCATTGCCCACGGTTCCTTTAAATTTGTTTCGAAGGAGAACACGAGCCATTTGCATGTCATCTAAAACTTCTGACTTAATTGATGCATAGCCACCGCTGTGCACGAGTGCACTCTTTTTGACGGCAAAGAACTGACCATTTGCGACAGCAAAGGATGGGCTGCTGGAACGTTTCGCAATCGCAAGAGGTACCGATGAAATCCATGACCATTGCAGTAGAGGCTGAATCATTCTTTCGCCAAATGTTCGAGCAACTTGAGACGGGTATGGAGAAAAGAAATCTAAAGAGTTCTCGTGCATGGAATCTATTGCCGCAGCGATAGCTGTTTTACTTAAGCGCACATCAGCGTCTATGCAGATGAGCACTTCACCTCGTGCGCTTTGGCTGAGCTGTTCGAGTGCCCACGGTTTGCCGAGCCATCCTGCAGGCAGTGCCGAACCTTGCATCACTTTAAATCGTGAATCACTTCGAGAAGTTGTTGTGATTAATTCGAAGGTTTTATCAGTTGAGTTATCGTTTAGAATCAAAAATTCAACATCTACTAAGTTCTCTTGTGCGGCAAGTGTTTCGATGATAGCTACCGCGTTTTCTTCTTCATTTCGCAGCGGTACAAGAACGCTTATCTTTTGATTGATCTGCCCGCCGTTGCGAGGAGTGATTATTGAAAAGACATTGAGAATTGTGATGACGAGTGCAATGGCGCAAAACAATAATGAGAGTTCAAGCATTTCGAATTCTTACGGACGGCCGAGCCATCTAGAAAATGCATACGGCAAGAAAAAGAGTGCAAATGCGATTCCACCGAAGAAGGCAACACCCGGACGGTCAAAGAAGAAGAGGTTGGAAACAACGCCACCAAAGAAAGTCCACGTTAACCAGAGATCTACCGCTCCGAAACTGGCACTAGATTTTCTGCGATCACGAGGTAGTACTTGGTGCAAAATTGCAATCAGTGCCATTCCACTTAACAACCATCCAAAAGTATTTGAAAGTGGAATCTCTGGCTGAAAAGGAACATGGGGGCCATCAAATGTCCAAGTCCAACGACCCGCTGAAACCATTTGCGGATCTAAAAATAAATCCCACGCTGCTAGCGCATATCCACCGTAGAGAAATACCCAATTTCCAGCCACACGTCTGGCAGCAATCAAAACTGGGTGAGCCATCATCACCCATGCAAATGGAACTACGTATGGAACACCTGCAATTGTGTGACCAAGTGAAGGATCGTATTCATATGTTCCAAAAGGCCAACCAGTTTTTACACCGACCGATTCAATAAAGAGTGCAAATATGGCCGTGACGAAAAGATATGTAAATGCATAACGTGCGCCGTATGCCAAGAGCGCATGAAGAACCATCGCGCCAGCTGCCCAATAAACGGTTGCAATTGTTACCACTCGAAGAAATTCGCCATCAATTAGTGGATAAAGAATTTGCAAACCAATTGTGACTCCGAGAACTATTCCAAGCAGAGTTTTAGAACGCACAGAAATACCATTCCTGCGATTTCTGCGGGGTGAATAGTGACGAATCGACATGGGCGTAATTCTGCCCTAGTTCGAACGCTTATCCATCATTGAACCACGCTCTTCACGCACACTAAAGCGTGCAAATAGTTCTTCGGCATACCATTGAAATTTCTCGGTATCGGCAATCGCCTTGATGTGGGCCTCGCCCTTGTAAGCAAATGTTCGTAAGTCAGCGGCGTTATTCCATAAAGAAAAGGTCCCCTGTAATCCAATTGGCGCTTCACCAATGCCAATAGCCATGAGCAATCCAGCACTTCCATGCAGGGATGCAGTCACTGGGGGAACGGATGAGAAGAAACGAGATGTGTGAGATGCCTTAATTCGAGCACGAGTGATTGCCGCAATTTTTCCATTTGCACTGACATTTTCTTTTACTTTAAATGGTTCGCGCTTACTCCATTTTCCATGAGATGAAATTGGATCTAAAAGAATTCGATATTCAGCGGTACTGATTCTCCGCCATTTTCTTACAATTCTTGATTCATCAAGGGCTGCTAATCGCTGTTCATCAATAACAACTAAGAAACCCCATCGATTGATGTCAGCGTCGCGGGGCGTAAAGGTTTCACCTTTGCCGGCTCCTAATAACTTTGCAAAACTTACGCCTTTAAATCTGCGCAATCGACCACGATCTATAGCCATCGACCAGATTGCAAGCGGCAATGACCTCGTTGGGGTTTCAAAAAAATAAAGCGCAGTGACCATTATCGAGATTGCGCCGTTTCTATGATGTGTCGAGTCACAGTTGTTGGGTGATCCCACATAGGTGCATGTCCACAGTTTTCAATAACAAACCATTTGCTATGTGCTGGAACCACTGAACGCTCTTGGCAACTTGCTGCAGGTAATGTGTTGTCCGAGTCCCCAAAAACAATTGTTACTGGAATTGAATGCGGAATAGGGGAGTCAAAGCGCTTTTTCAACATTCCATCCCATGCTGGAAAGTATCCAGTAGCCGTCTGCATTGCAATTGTTGCATCTAAACAAATTTCATAACTTAAGTTTTGCCAGAGCGGACTAACGCTTGCAAATCCGAGTTTGCGAGCCCATTCGAATCGCAATGCAAACGGCGAAAGCGGGCGAGTAGTTTTTGCTACTGTGCGAAGCAGAGCGGTACCGGGGTAACGAGCGGTGTACGGTGCAAGCCATAAACCAGCCGGTGCTAAACCAGTGACAGATAAGACCCGACCGCTATGTTTGGCAGCAATTTCCAGTACTACCCAGCCACCTAAAGAGTTCCCACAGAGATGAAATTTTTCAATTCCTAACGAAGTCATCGTTTCGCACACTGCATCGCCAAGTGAACGTGGATCCATTGCTTGGGAAATAGACATCGGTGTATTGCCATGACCAGGAAGATCAAGAGTGACAAGGGTGAAGTGAGCCTTTAATTCAGGAATTATTGGTTTCCAGGCAGTTGAGGCAGATCCCATTCCATGAACTAAAACTAAAACTTGCGCGCCTGGGGGACCATCAAATTTCTGACTAGCTAAAATCATTAAGAACGGACCTGCTTTGAAGCAATAAGGAATGCAACAGCAATAATTGAGGCAGGAATAACATTGATCTGTTCTTGCGTTGAACGAGATATTGCATTCATGAACACACTAACCAAACCTAAGTATGCAAATGCTTTCGGCACCCAAACAGGCTTGACGCTTTTATTCTGCATGATTTGTAGATAAACATAGATTTGATAGAGAACTACAAATGTTGTGCTGATATAGAGAAGACGGATTCCCATTGGAAAAGATTCAAATTGGCCGCCCGCAGCTCGTGGAAGCGCATAGCCAGCATTTAGAACAACACCAACTACAAGGGCTAAGTTCCAAGCAAAAGAGAGAAGGACAGCTACTCTGAAGATTCTTTTCATGGATTCATTCTCCTACGACCATTGGTTTGGCACCAGTACAAGTGATTAGTTCGGCGTATGTTGTTGGAAAAACGGAGTGTGGATGACCAGCAGCAGCCCAAACTACATCGTAATCATTGAGTGCACGATCAATAAGAATCGTGGCCTTTGAAACCCAACCGATTGGGGATACTCCACCGATCGAGAATCCAGACTTTTCTTTAACGTAATCCGCATCAACTCTGTGCAACTTACTCTGGTTCAATTCCTTGGCCACAAGGTCGGTATCAACTTTATGACGACCACTGGTGATTACCAACAGAGGTGATCCATCATCTAATTTAAAGACAATTGATGATGCAACTTGTCCTACTTCAATTCCGAGTGCATCTGCTGCTTCCTTCGCAGTTCTTGCGCTGTCGGCAAGTGCTGTGATTTCACCCTTCATGCCGAGCTCTTTCATGAGCCCTTGAACTCGTTGCACCGAGGAGTTTTCAAAGATTGCGGACATGGTAGAACTTTAGGGCATGTATTTATTCGTTAGCGAAAACTTTGACTGAACCCCCATAGCAGGCAACCCACGTACGAGCGGTAGGAGCGTCATACGAAATTCCGATTGGTTCTGAACAGACTTTAATTGTCTGCAAAACCTTTAGGTCCGATGTTCGAACTTTCGACACTGTTCCGCTTTTGTAGTTAGTGGCGAAGAGCGCGGTGCCATCACTTGAAATATCCAGACTTCGAGCGGCTTGGCCAATCTTGGCTTTGCCTAATGATTTATTGGCAACCAAATCCCATGCAGCGATTTGTCCAGAAAGATTCATGGTTGCATATAAAACTTTGTTATCTGGTGAAAGTACGAGCGCACGGGGATTTGAACCAATAGGAATATAAGTTTGCTCAAATGTTGCAAGGTCTATTTTGTGCAATCTGTTGCCACCCATTTCTGCAACGAAGGCAAATGCACTGTCCTTGGTTACCACGATTCCACGTGGATAGCGGCCAATTTTGATGCTCTTCACAACTTTTTGTTCTGCTACTGAAATAACAGAGAGTGTGTATGAACACCAGTTTGAGACCAAGATGTATTTGTTATCCGGTGTTACTTGTACAACCTTAGGTACAGATCCAACAGGGTAAACCGCATCTATTGTGTAAGTGCTTAGATTGATGCGAGAGAGAAAACTTGTGTCAAAACCTGATGATGGAGAGCATTTATCGGTGCCTTCTTTGTTAAATCCTCTTCCGTACATCGCATAGTTTGTGAAATACAAATATTTGCCATCGGGTGAGAATGCTCCCTCAACTGGTGCCCCGCGGTAATTGCCGCTGTACTTTGAAAATCCAAATGCCTTGAGGTCGACGCTGTCTTTTACAGTTGTTACGAGCTCCATGGTTTGCGAGTCGAAAAGAGTAACGGTGTGTTTGTACATCATGTTATGCGCACTGACCAGACCAGTACCTGACGAGAGAACAGACTTAGGTGCTAAATCTCCTGAAAGCGTTTTCACTAACTTCATTCGCGTATCTTGTGACAGCGG
>CAZNWM010000011.1:0-27302 GCA_964576975.1 uncultured Candidatus Planktophila sp. | reverse complement strand
CAGCCATTGCTGAACTCCTTCATACGTATTTACAGGGCGCAAGATTAGCGCGAGCCCGTACCTAGACGCCAATCCACGCTCAATAACCCTAAACAGTGGAGAATGTCGCCATGGCATCCCTTGATAGCAAAGTCAGCAGCGTTTTGGGGGATCGCACTTCGAAAGTTTTGGACGCTACTTTTGGCATCAAAAGTGTCGGAGATTTATTGCGTCATTATCCGCGCCGCTATGCAGTCCGCGGAGAACTTACTGATATTTCCACATTACAAGAAGGCGATGAAGTCACAATTCTGGCCGAAGTTTTTAGCGCTTCAAATCGCCCACTTCATGGACGCAAGGGAAGTATTTTTGAAGTAATCGTTACTGACGGAAAAGCCAAACTATCTCTGACTTTTTTTAATCAAGCATGGCGTGAAAAGGATTTACGAGTAGGTCGCCAAGGATTATTTGCGGGAAAAGTAGGTGTGTTCAAAGGCAAGCGTCAATTAGCCCACCCTGATTATGAATTGATACCAGATGGAAATGATGTCGAAAGCGCAGTCGATGAATTCGCTGGAAAGTTTTTGGCGGTGTATCCAGCCGCATCCAAGATGCCATCATGGAAGATTGCTCAGTGCATCGATTTGGCCATTGAGGGCTTGGATGAGGTGCCAGATTTTTTACCCGATGAAATTCGCAGTGAACACGGATATCCAACGTTGCACCAAGCGTTGGTGCAACTCCATAAACCAGCTGATTTAGATCACGCCGAAATTGCTCGCGAACGTCTAACTTTTGATGAAGCGTTCTTGTTGCAATTACTTCTCGCAAAAAGAAAAGCTGCTCTCAGATCCCTCGATGCAATTGCACGACCACGGGTCACTGGAGGATTGTTAGATGCTTTCGATAAGTTGTTGCCATTTGAACTAACTGCTGGGCAGAAAGAAGTGAGCGCAGAGATTGAATCAGATTTAGCGCAATCACATCCGATGCATCGATTACTTCAAGGTGAAGTGGGATCCGGAAAGACAATCGTTGCACTGCGCGCAATGCTGACTGTTATTGATAATGGTGGCCAAGCCGCCCTACTTGCGCCGACCGAAGTTTTAGCAGCGCAGCATCTGCGAACAATTACAAAACTATTGGGTGATTTGGCACATGGTGGAATGCTGGGTGGTGATGAAAAAGCTACTCAAGTAACTCTCATCACTGGATCACAAAGTGCATCTGCTCGAAAAGAAGCACTTGCACTTGCAGCAAATGGCTCAGCCGGGATTGTTATCGGCACCCATGCGTTATTGGGCGAGTCAATAGTTTTCAAAGACCTTGGATTAATAGTTGTTGATGAGCAGCACAGGTTTGGTGTTGAACAGCGAGATGCTCTTAAGAGCAAAGCTCACACTCCTGCGCACTTATTGGTAATGACAGCAACACCAATTCCACGCACTGTGGCTATGACCGTTTTTGGTGACTTAGATGTTTCTACGCTGCGAGAACTCCCGCTTGGCAGACAACCAATTACGACGCACGTAATTGCCGCACAAGAAAAACCTGCACACCTAGAACGTGCGTGGCAAAGAATTGCCGAGGAAGTAGCACAAGGACATCAGGCCTACGTTGTTGCGCCCCGAATAAGTGCCACCAACAATGAAGATGCAGATATGGATTTTCTCTTTGGAACTGAATCTCAGAGCATCGCAAGTGTTGAAGAGTTAGGACCGATGCTTCACAGCGGGCCTTTTTCTGGTTTACGTGTTGCGCCTTTACATGGTCGACTTTCTACCGATGTAAAAGATTCAACGATGTCTGCTTTTTCTAATGGTGAGATAGATGTTCTTATTTCTACTACTGTTATTGAAGTGGGCGTAGATGTTCCAAATGCCACGGTGATGGTGATTATGGATGCGGATAGATTCGGAGTTTCTCAGTTACATCAGCTTCGTGGACGCATTGGTCGTGGATCATCGCCAGGATTGTGTTTGCTAGTCACTAACTCCTTGCCAGAGACTCCTGCTCGAATTCGCCTTGATGCAGTTGCTTCAACTCTCGATGGCTTTGAGCTCTCAAAAATTGACCTTGAACAACGCAGAGAAGGCGATGTGCTGGGCGCAAGCCAATCCGGAACACGTTCACACCTGAGGTTGTTACGCGTTCTCCGTGATGAAGATTTAATTGACAGTGCTCGAAAGAATGCAGAAAAACTCGTGGACGCCGATCCAACCTTGGCCGGCTTTAAATCACTGATGGATGAATTAAAGTTCTTAGAAGCAGATACTGCAACAGATTTTATAGATAAGGGTTGATGCAATGAGAATCATCGCAGGTGTCGCAAAGGGTCGTTCATTATCGAGTGTTGCTGGCGCAACAAGACCAACTTCAGATCGTGCACGTGAGGCAATTTTTTCAACCCTTACTTCTGAGTTCGGAGATTTTCTTGGACTGCAAGTGTTGGATTTGTTTGCAGGCTCCGGTGCGATGGGTTTAGAAGCTCTATCTCGCGGGGCATCCCTTGTTCACTGTGTAGAAAAAGATGATGCAGCAGCTAAAACCATTTCGACTAACTCGGTACTTGTACAGAAGGCACAGACTGTTGGAGCATTTCACTTGTTTCACATGGCTGTGCAAAAGTTTGTAGAAGGCAAACCCGAAAATCAATATCACTTTGTTTATATTGATCCTCCATACGACTTTGCAGATGTAGAGCTCACAAATATTTTGGTAAAACTTCATTCAAATAATTTTTTCAAAGATGGTGCGGTTATTGCTGTTGAGAGGGCATCGAAAACTGCACAACCGACGTGGCCAGAGGGGTACGAGCCATCACGCACAAAGGTCTATGGCCAAGCGAGTATTTATTACGCTAATTACGCCAAGAATGGATAAGCACAGAAATCGTTGCTAGCGTTTGACCTATGAGACGCGCAGTTTGTCCAGGATCTTTCGATCCAATCACATATGGCCATTTAGATATTATCGAACGAGCCAGCCATCACTTTGATGACGTAATTGTTGCTGTACTCGAAAATCGCACTAAATCTAGTTTGTTCACTGTTGAAGAACGTATCTCTATGATTTCAGAGGTAACTAAGAAGTTTTCTAATGTTCGCGTTGATTCATGGAGTGGCTTGCTTGTTGACTACTGCAAATCAAACTCTGTGCAATCAATCGTAAAGGGATTGCGGGCTGTATCCGACTTTGAATATGAGTTACAGATGGCTCAAGTTAATCTCCAAGGATCCGGTGTTGAAACCATGTTTATGGCGACTTCACCAACTCACTCCTTTTTATCCTCCTCACTTGTGAAAGAATTAGCCCATTACGGTGGAGATGTATCCTCTATGGTTCCACCGAGCATTAACGAAGCACTAAAGCGTCGAGTAGCAGGGAAGTGATCCATGGATTCGATTGAGAAGTTAACTACTGCAATATCAATGGTTGAAGAAGCACGCGGAGTTCCATTGTCTGCCTCATGCGTTCTCCACCGTGGGGAAATTCTTGAAGTTCTAGATGGAGCGCGTGCTGCTCTACCAAATGATCTTGAAGCAGCACGAAAAATTCTTGCATCTCGTGATTCTTTAATTGAAGAAGGTCGACTTAGTGCCGAAGCTTTGATTGCAAGTGCTCGCGAAGAAGTTTCACGAATGATTGAACAGACAGCAATTGTTTCGGCTGCGCGTGAGGAAGCACAACATATTTTGGATGATGCTCATCTTGAAGCAGATCAAGAGCGTGAAGAAGTTGAAAAATACATAGATTCACGACTTGCTACCTTGGAAGTAATTCTAAATAAAACATCAGATGCCGTCGCCCGCGGTCGCGAAAGACTTGCTGGTGCTGGCGATAAAGATGTTTTATCGCAACTTGCTAACGATAAGTAAAGAGCTACTCGTATGACTCGAGATCTCTCGCCCTTTCGCGTAAACACGCACGAGCTTCCGCGCCGTGCTGGAGAGATGAAAGAGTATTCAATCGATTTTGATCTCACCGAAGCATTTGGTGTTGAACTAATCAGCGTTCCGCCCGGTGAAGTTATTGAAGTAGACCTTCGGCTCGAATCGGTTACCGAGGGAGTACTTGCAACGGCTGATGTATTTGCAACAGCAATGGGTGAGTGCATCCGTTGCCTTGACCCGATAGCCATCGATATTGATAGAAGTTTTCAAGAGCTCTATCGTTATGAAGTTCATCATGAAAAAGGCTCTAAAGGATCTAAGAAGCGTCGCCCAAGTGAAGATGCAATTGATGATTTAGATGTTGATGATGAGTTATTGATGCAAGGTGATTACATCGATTTAGAAACACCATTGCGTGATGCAATAGTTTTGGCGCTTCCAGTTAACCCACTCTGCTCCGAAGATTGCTTAGGCCTTTGCCAGCAGTGCGGTGAAAAGTGGGCTGATCTTGCAGAGGGACATGCGCACGAGCAGATAGATCCTCGTTGGGCTGCTCTTGGCTCTCTCGAGGCGGATAAGCGCGAATAGCTCTAGTCGGCACCCATTGGCCGATTTTAAGAATTCGTACTTTTAGGGGATACTTGAGCCATATCCGCACTCCTAGCGAGAGCGGTATCTCAGATGAGATTTAAGAAGAGATTAAGGACGCCACCGTGCCAGTACCAAAGCGAAAGATGTCTCGCTCAAAGACTCGTTCTCGTCGTAGTCAGTGGAAAACAACTGCGGCAGCACTAGCGGCGTGCCCACAATGCCAACAACCAAAATTGCAACACACTGCATGCCCAACGTGCGGAACTTATAACCGCCGTCAGGTTATTGAGGTCTGATCTGTACTCTGATTTAACACAGCACTTAGGTGTTGACGTTGATCCAAATCTTTTAGCCTTAGCCTTTACTCATCGTTCATTCGCCTACGAATCTGGCACAAAAGAAACAAATGAACGTCTTGAATTTCTTGGAGACTCTGTTCTTGGATTAATCGTTACTGAAGAGCTATTTCTTCGCTTTCCTGATTTAGATGAGAGCAGGCTTTCACCTCTTCGCTCTGGTGTTGTAAACATGAGAGCCCTTGCAGATATTGCACGCGAACTTAATCTAGGAAAGTACATTCGCCTTGGAAAAGGTGAAGAAGTCACTGGCGGTCGGGACAAAAATTCATTATTGGCAGACGCACTAGAAGCGCTGATTGGTGCCATTTATCTACATGCAGGCTTAGCAACCACTGCGCTGGTTGTTCGAAAGTTAATTGATTCAACTCTGACGCAGGCAATGGCGCGAGGCGCTGGCTTAGATGGCAAAACGGCGCTTCAAGAGTTAACCGCTCAACTCGGTAAAGGTGCCCCTGAATACATTGTCACCGAGACTGGTCCAGATCACGACAAGAGTTTTAGCGCCGCCGCAATGGTCGCCGGGGAGTGCATTGCAAGTGGTAGCGGAAAGAGCAAGAGAGAAGCCGAGCAAGTTGCTGCTCGAAGCGCCTATGACATATTGAAACCTCAAGTTGTGGATGAAGGTCACCAGCTCTAAAGCCGCCGTGTTACTTCGCTAATTAACGCGCTCGCAAGGTAGGTTTACCGCGTGTATCTAAAGAGCATCACGCTCAAGGGCTTTAAGTCCTTTGCTTCGGCGACCACTTTGCGCCTTGAACCGGGTATCACCTGCGTCGTCGGTCCCAATGGTTCTGGAAAATCAAATGTTGTTGATGCACTTACTTGGGTAATGGGTGAACAAGGGGCCAAATCTCTTCGCGGTGGAAAGATGGAAGATGTCATCTTCGCCGGCACCAGTGGGCGAGCACCACTTGGACGTGCCGAAGTTTCGGTAACAATTGATAACGCGGACGGTGCTCTGAATATTGATTATTCAGAAGTAACTATTTCTCGTATTCTCTTTAGAAACGGTCAGAGCGAGTACCAAATAAATGGTGAAGCATCTCGATTGCTCGATATCCAAGAACTCTTAAGCGATTCAGGTATCGGCCGAGAAATGCACGTGATTGTTGGTCAGGGTCAGCTTGATGCGATTCTGATGGCAAATCCAGATGAACGACGAGGATTTATTGAGGAAGCAGCAGGTGTACTAAAGCACCGCAAGCGAAAAGAAAAGGCGCTCCGTAAATTAGATTCGATGCAAGCGAATTTGGCTCGCGTACAAGATCTCACGGTGGAATTACGCAGACAACTTCGCCCATTGGGCAAGCAAGCCGAAGTAGCAAAGAAAGCTGCCACGATCCAAGCAGATCTTCGCGATGCAAAACTACGTTTGTTGGCTGATGACTTTATCTCGATGACCAAAACCCTAGATGCAGAAGTTGCAGATGAAACTGCACTGCGTGAACGACGCTCAATAGTTGATGCAGAGTTAGACAAAGTTCGCGCACGTGAAGAATCACTCGATGCACAAGCAGCAGTTGAAAGTCCACTTCTTGTTAAAGCGCAAGAAACGTATTACCAACTCAACTCTTTGCGCGAAAGATTTAGAGGAACCGCATCTCTTGCACAGGAGCGCTCTCGCTTCTTAGCCGAAGAAGCCGAAGAGGCTCGCACACTCGGTCGCGATCCAGAAGCACTAGAACGTGAAGCGCAAGCACTTCGACAAGAAGAGTCCGAACTCCGTGCAGCAGTTGCAAGTGCACATCTTTCACTCACCGATGCCACTAACGCTTTAGCCCATGCGGAAAATTCGCTGAAGAGTGAAGAAGACAGAGTTGCGGCAGCCATGCGTGCAATCGCAGATGCCCGAGAAGGAACCGCAAGACAAGAAGGTCACATAAAGTCTTTGAGGGCACGACTTGACGCTATTGCTGAAGAGATTGCTCGTCTAGAAAAATCACGTAATGACGCCAAGCAACGTGCGGATGAAGCATCACGCGCATACTCAACTTTTGAGTTAGAAATCGCAAGTGCTGATTCCAGCGAATTAGGTCTTGATTCACAATTTGAATCGGCCAAATCTAAGTTAGAAAGTGCAAAGAAGACGCTTTCAGATCTTGTTGATAACGAACGAAATATCGAGCGGGAAAAGAACGCAGTTGAGGCCAAACTTGAAGCACTTCGAATTACGTCAAAGAGCAATGACGGTGCGGCTGCGCTCTTAGAAAATTCTCGCGGCGTAAAGATTCTGGGCAGCGTCAGTTCATTGATTTCAATTGAAAAGGGATTTGAAAGCGCTGTTGCAGCAGCGCTTGGTTCATTGGCTGATGCCATTGTTGTTCAAGATCTCAACTCTGCAGTAAGTGCACTAACAACGATGCGCTCAGAGAATCTAGGTCAAGCTGATGTTTTAGTTTTTGACGAAAATTCGAGATCTGCTGATGCAATTCCATCGGGGCTTACATCACTCAATAACTATGTGCAATCTAGTTCAATTGCATCGTTGGTCACATCATTATTAAGTGGTACCGCCGTAGTTGATTCAGCTCGAGATGCGGCAGATGTGCTTCGTAACCATCCGCAGATTCGTGTTGTTACCCGAGATGGTGACATCGTCACATCTACACGCGCACGTGGTGGTTCAAAATCCACATCATCGCTCATTGAAATCAATGCCCTTATTGCTGACCTAACTACTAAGTTAGAAGAGTTCACACACAAAACGGACCGAATTCGCTTTGAGATTTCTACTGCAACAAACGAATTAACCTCTCGTCAGAGCGAGTATGACCAAGCACTTGGAAAACTCAATGAATCAGATGCAAGAATTGCAGCCCTAACAGAACAACTTGCAGTGGCTGGGCAAAATGCAAAATCTGCCGCAGCCGAAGTTGATCGCTTAAATGTTTCTATAGCAGAAGCAACAGCTGCCAAGTCTCGTGATGAAAACGAACTGAATATTGCTTCTAATCAACTTTCTATGCAGGGTGAAACGCCTGAACCTGATCATGCGCAAGTAGAAGTTATTCGCGCACAAGTTTCAAATGCACGCAGCACAGAAGTTGAGGCACGTCTAGCAGTTCGCACGAGTGAAGAACGAGTAGATTCACTTGCTGCTCGTGCAAAGGCACTAGAAGATGCCGCACAAGCAGAACGTGATGCTTCCGAGCGAGCTGTTTCGCGTCGAGGTGCGCGTGCGCGCGGTGCTGTTATTTCACAATCTGTTGCCGAAGCTGCCTATGAAGTTTTAATTCACATTGAACGCTCAATTGCGAAGGCGGCAACAGAGCGTGCTCGTTTAGAAGATGCACGTGCTCAACGTGAAGGTGAAACACTAACTATCCGCGCACGTGGTCGAGAACTTGCTACAGAATTAGAACAATTAACAACAAGTGTTCATCGAGATGAAATTGCGAGAGCCGAACAACGAATGCGCATCGAAGCTCTCGAACTCAAGGCAGTGGAAGAACTTGGCGTAGACACAACCACTTTGGTCAACGAATACGGTCCGCATAATGATGTACCTACATTTCTTGAAAATGAAGCGGGCGAAATTGTTACAACTGAATTGATTCCATATCGTCGTGATCAACAAGAAAAACGTTTGGCAGCAACCGAACGCTCACTAACGCTGCTCGGGAAAATCAATCCACTTGCTCTAGAAGAGTATGACGCTCTGGAAGAGCGCTTGAAATTCCTGGCCGAACAGCTAGAAGATCTGAAAAATACTAAGAAAGATCTACTCGATATTGTTAAAGAAGTTGATGACCGCGTGCAACAGATATTCATGGAAGCTTACGAAGAAACCGCAAAGCACTTTGAAGAGATTTTCGCTCGCTTATTCCCTGGTGGAGACGGTCGCTTAATTCTGACCAATCCAGATGACTTGCTCTCTACTGGCGTTGATGTTGAAGCTCGTCCTCCAGGAAAACGCGTGAAGAGACTTTCACTGCTCTCTGGTGGAGAAAAATCTCTCACTGCAGTTGCGATGCTCGTTGCAATTTTCAAAGCTCGACCAAGTCCGTTCTATGTTCTAGATGAAGTTGAAGCAGCTCTGGATGATGTAAACCTAGGTCGCCTGCTTGGAGTGCTTGAAGAGTTACGTGAAAGTTCACAGCTGATAATCATTACTCACCAAAAGCGCACCATGGAAATCGCAGATGCGTTATACGGCGTGACAATGCGCGGAGATGGCGTGACTGAAGTTATTTCTCAGCGCCTTCGCGAATCTGAAACTGCCTAAAACAGAGATTCGTTGTACATGGGCATTTTTTCTAAGTTTTTATCAAAAATCAAAGTTACCGAGTTACTCAATAAACCTGATTTAGATGAGCTCACAAATGAACTGATCGCTGCAGATATTGGAGCTGTGCTTGCTCACGCAATTATTGATCAAACTCGAAAACTTAAATCCGCAACTCCCGAAGAGTCACTGCACACCGTTTTGCTATCGCATCTATCAAAAAAAGAGCGCACGATTTCAATGACATCTGGCGTTACTGCAGTAATGGTTGTTGGGGTCAACGGAACCGGAAAGACAACATCGGTTGCAAAGTTAGCGCGTCACTTTCAGAGCAAAGGCACTGTAGTTTTGGGGGCTGCGGATACTTTTCGCGCAGCAGCAGTTGAGCAGTTGCAGACATGGGGCCAAAGAATTGGCGTAGAAGTAGTCAGTGGAAAAGAAAACTCCGATCCAGCTTCGGTGGCCTTCGATGCCATTTCGAAATCTGAACAATTATCAGCAGCCTTTCTTTTCATAGACACCGCAGGTCGATTACACAACAAGAGCGACTTAATGAATGAACTTGAAAAGATAAAGCGAGTTATTGAAAAGGTGACGCCAGTCAGCGAAGTTCTATTGGTAATCGATGCAACAACCGGTCAAAATGGTTTACAACAGGCGAAGATATTTGCCGAAGCCGTTCAAGTAACCGGTATCGTTTTGACCAAGTTAGATGGCAATGCGCGAGGCGGCATTGCACTTGCGATTGAAGACTCACTTGATATTCCAATTAAGTTCATCGGAACAGGCGAGTCAATCGAAGACCTGGCGCCATTTGAGCCAGATGAATACGTCAGAGGCTTGATCTCTTAACCTCGATGTAACACAAGTGCCTTCTGGGCCAAAAAATGTGACGTGTCTGAAACCTTGTAAGCCCTTCTGTGTAACTCAGGTGGTGCATTTTTGCGCATATCTCAAAGGCGAGAATCCCACGCGTTACTAGCAACCACATTATTGAAAGTAGTTACTTATGGATCAAATGGTTATCAACTCCGGAGACACAGCATGGATGCTGGCAAGTACAGGACTAGTACTTCTCATGACTCCAGGTCTCGCCTTTTTTTATGGAGGAATGGTACGAACTAAGAGTGTTTTAAACATGGTGATGATGTCGATGATCTCTATGGGCGTTGTCAGTGTTCTCTGGGTTATTTATGGATTCGAATTAGCTTTTGGATACAAAGCTGATTCACCGTGGTACGGATCCTTCTCATTCTCTGGATTAGGGGGAGTTGTAAATGACTTTACAAATAATGGCGGCCTCTATCCGATCCCAGTATTAGTATTTGCAGCTTTTCAATTAATGTTTGCAATCATCACTCCGGCGATTATTTCAGGTGCGATTGCTGATCGCGCCAAGTTCACCTCATGGGCAGTTTTTGTTGCAATTTGGTCAACCGTTGTTTATTTCCCAGTTGCACACTGGGTTTTCGCATTTGGAAACAAAGTTGGCGACACCGTGACTGGAGCGGGCTTTCTTGCAAGTAGAGGAGTCCAAGACTTTGCTGGAGGAACAGCCGTACACATCAATGCTGGAGCCGCAGCACTGGCCCTTGCCATAGTTCTCGGAAAGCGAGTTGGTTGGCGCAAAGAATCAATGCGCCCTCATTCACTCCCATTGGTAATGCTCGGAAGCGGATTACTGTGGTTTGGTTGGTTTGGATTTAATGCAGGATCAGCACTGGCAGCAAATGGAACAGCAGCACTTGCTCTTATGAATACACAAGTTGCTGCTGCGGCTGCGCTAGCTGGATGGTTACTTGTTGAGAAGATTCGTCAAGGACACCCAACTTCACTCGGTGCTGCTTCAGGAGCAGTCACAGGACTAGTAGCAATTACTCCGGCGTGTGCATTCGTTGCACCATGGGCCGCAGTCGTGATTGGTTTATTGGCAGGAATCTTGTGCTCTATGGCAACTGGTCTGAAGTATCGATTCAATCTTGATGATTCGTTAGATGTAGTTGGAGTTCACTTAATTGCAGGCATTTGGGGATCACTGGCGATTGGATTCTTTGGCGCAAGTTCAGTCAATAGTGTTGGCGTTGATGGTTTGCTCTACGGCGGCGGTGCTGCATTGCTCGGAAAACAAGCTTTGGGTGTTGCAATCGTGGCCGTGTATTCCTTCGTTGCAACGCTTGTTATCGGTTATGCAATTGAAAAGACGATCGGCTTTAGAGTCAAGCGCGATGTTGAAGTCGCAGGTATCGATCTCAATGAACACGCTGAAACAGCATATGAAATGACAAGCTCATCACGCGGAGGTGTAATTCTATGAAACTCATAACAGCAATTCTGAAACCACATAAGTTAGAAGATGTTAAAAATGCTCTTCAAGAATATGGCGTTAAAGGAATGACAGTCTCTGAAGCAAGTGGATTCGGTCGACAAAAAGGTCACATAGAGGTGTACCGCGGTGCCGAATACACAGTCGATCTAGTTCCAAAAGTTAGACTCGAAGTTCTCGCAGAGTCCAAAGACGCACAAGGAATTATTGATGTGATTGTGGCTAGTGCCTCAACAGGAAGCATCGGTGATGGAAAAGTATGGGCGGTACCAATCGAGCAAGTTGTTCGGGTACGCACCGGCGAGCAGGGGTCAGAAGCGATCTAAAGTTTGTGCGTACCTAAAGTAGGCTCTGCATATGTTTGATGCGCTCTCAGCTCGGTTTGCCAAAACCTTTGGCAACTTGCGATCAAAGGGAAAGATTTCTTCTTCAGATATCGATGCGGTTCTAGATGAGATTACGAGCGCTCTTCTCGAAGCAGATGTTGCCAAAGAAGTTGTAGATCTCTTCACGCAACGCATTGGCGTACAAGCCTCTGCACTTCTTCCAACTCTTCAAGCTGGGAGCAATCAGGCTCAAGCAATTTTCGATGTTGTTAATTTGGAACTCATCAAAATTCTGGGGTCTGAAGGTAGAAGAATCAGATTTGCAAAGAATCCTCCAACAGTAATCATGTTGGCTGGTTTGCAAGGTGCGGGTAAAACAACGTTGGCTGCAAAGCTTGCAAAGTTTTATAAAGATCAAGGCAACACTCCAATCTTGGTTGCTGCAGACCTTCAAAGACCAAATGCTGTAACTCAATTACAGGTTTTGGGTGAGCAAATAGGTGTTCCTGTTTTTGCTCCAGAGCAAGGCAATGGTTCTGGAAATGCAGTTGATGTGGCACGTGATGGAGTTGCTTTCGCACAATCAAAGATTCACAACATGGTAATTGTCGATACTGCTGGCCGGTTAGGTGTTGACGATGAGTTAATGGATGAAGCAATTGCTATCCGTAATCAGATCCAGCCTGATGAAATCCTCTTTGTTATAGATTCGATGATTGGACAAAGTGCGATTTCTACAGCGCGTGCATTCGATCAAGGCGTTGGTTTTGATGGATTAGTTCTCACGAAATTAGATGGCGATGCACGTGGCGGCGCTGCTCTGTCAATTACAGAATTGATTAAGCGACCCATCATGTTTGTATCAACCGGTGAAAAAGTTAGTGATTTTGACCTTTTCTATCCGGAGCGAATGGCATCTCGTATTCTCGGACTCGGCGATGTTGCAACGTTAGCCGAACAAGCAAAAAAGGCAATCAATCCTGAAACAAGTGCCAAACTTGAAGAAAAGTTTGCTCGAGGAGATGACTTCACACTGGAAGATTTTCTTGAGCAGCTAGAAGCGATGGCAAATATGGGCTCAATGGGAAAGTTACTTTCTATGCTGCCAGGGGCTGCGTCGATGAAGAAACAAATTGAAAATTTTGATGAAAGTGAGATTGTTCGAACAAAAGCAATTGTTCAATCAATGACACCCCATGAACGTCGCGATGTAAAAGTTCTTAACGGAACTAGACGCGCAAGAATTGCACGGGGTAGTGGTAGAGCTGTTTCAGAAGTGAATGCACTCGTTGATAGATTTTCTGCTGCACAAAAAGCGATGAAACAGATGCGCAATGGTTCTATACCTGCAGGTATGCCAGCAGGTATGCCAGCTATGCCGACCGCCAAAGCTGCGGTGGTACACAAGAAGAAGTCCAAGTCGGGTAACCCTGCTAAAAGGGCCGCAGAAGAGCGCGGATAGGCCTTAATTTCGCATCCTGCCTAACTGATGGCAAGATTGGGCACCTGTGACGGGGCCCTCTACCCCCGAAACATCCAAGTCCATCGCTTGGCCAAAATGATTGCGCACCCCGCTGCGATCGAATTGGCACGGCACACATTTACAGGAGCACACGTTACTTGGCTACAAAAATTCGTTTAATGCGCATGGGAAAAATTCGCACACCTTATTTCCGTATTGTCGTTACAGATTCACGCAAGGCTCGCAATGGTTTATCCATTGAAGAGATTGGTCGTTATGCACCAGGTCAAGAACCATCACTGATCGAAGTTAACTCTGATCGTGCTCTGTATTGGCTAGGCACTGGCGCACTTCCAACACCTGCCGTAGAGGCAATTTTAAAAGTTACTGGTGATTGGCAAAAGCATAAGAAACTTCCTGGAACTGAAGGAACTCTTCGCGTTGCAGCACCAAAGCCACACAAGAGCGTTGCTTATGAAGCAGCTGTTAAGCAAGCAATGGATGAACCAAAAGAAGGCGCGACAACTCTTAAGAAAAAAGCTCAAGAGAAGTTAGCTGCCAAAGCTAATCCAGTTGTAGAAGAAACTCCTGCACCAGCGGCTGAAACAGTTGTTGAAGATGCACCAGTTGCCGTTGAAGAAACTCCAGCAGAAGTTGTTGCAGAGACACCTGCAGCTGAGGAAACTCCAGCTGCGACTGAAGAAGCGGCTGCCGAATAACAATGATGGATGAAGCTCTCGAACATCTCGTAAAAGGGATCGTCGATAATCCAGAAGATGTCATGGTTAAGGAAAAAACTCATCGTCGCGGAACAACGCTAGAAGTTCGAGTCAATCCTGAAGACATCGGCAAAGTTATTGGTCGTAACGGCCGAACAGCTAAAGCACTTCGCACTGTCGTAAGTGCAATTGCAGGTCGTACAGTGCGCGTCGATCTCATCGAGACCGACGAGGCTCGCTAACAACTCATCGCATATGCGTTTACTCGTGGGCCGCATTGGTCGTGCTCACGGAATTCTTGGTGAAGCGACAATCGAAGTTCGCACAGACGACCCAGATATTCGCTTTGCAATCGGCGCAACGGTAAGCACTGACAAGCATGGTGATCTCACAGTTGTTTCAGGACGCGTCCATAACGGAATCTTGCTCTTAGGGTTTAAAGGCATAACCACTCGCAATCAAATCGAAGAGTTGCGTAACGAAATGCTGTATTCCGATGTTGATATTAACGAATCAACTGGAGATGACGATCAGTATCACGTGCTTCAGCTAATTGGCTGTATGACATATCTGGAGTCTGGGGATCAATACGGCGAAGTATCAGATGTCATAAATCTTCCAGGTCAAGATTTATTAGCTATTCAAACCGAACAAGGCGAGTCACTTATTCCATTTGTGCATCAATTAGTGCCAGAAGTTGATGTCAAGAACAAACGTATTGTGGTTATTCCGCCAACGATTACAGGGGAGATGAAGTGAAGCTAGACGTAGTCACAATCTTTCCGGAATACCTTGCTCCGCTGAAGTTATCTCTGCTTGGCAAAGCACAAAATGAAGGTTTGCTGGAGATAAATGTTCATGATTTGCGCGCACATGCAACTGATAACCATCACAGCGTTGATGACACTCCTTATGGTGGTGGCGCCGGCATGGTTATGAAAGCAGAAGTCTGGGGTTCAGCCCTTGATCCACTACTGATTCAAGATGTTGATCTCATCGTTTTAACACCGGGTGGCAAGAGATTTAATCAACGAATGGCAGAAAATTTCGCACAGAAATCTCACCTTGTTTTTGCTTGTGGCCGATATGAAGGAATAGATGATCGCGTCCGCCAGTACTACTCACAGGAATCATTCACCCAAAAAAATGTTCGAGTTCATGAAGTCTCAATTGGTGATTACGTTCTAGGTGGCGGCGAAGTAGCTGCAATGGTGATGATTGAAGCAATCACCAGATTGCTCCCGGGTGTGCTTGGTAACCCCGATTCGATTATTGAAGAGTCACACATGCACGATGGATTTGCAGAGTATCCATCATTTACAAAGCCTCAAACGTGGCGCGAGATTAGCGTTCCTGAGATCTTGCTCAGCGGAAACCACGCGCAAATTGCTGCTTGGCGGGCACAGTCAGCAAAAGATCGTGCCGAAAAGAATTTCTAAAGCATCAGTAATTGAGAAGTTACCGTAAGATTTAAAAGTGACTAAGCGCGTAATTTTTATCGAGCATGACCACGTCAGTGAAGGTGGTCCTGTGTGGCACCAATTTAAAGTACGTGGTTATGAAATCACTCGATTCGTAATCGTTGACGAAGAACATCAAAAGAATCCAAATGTCACTGTTACATGGCCAGATCTTCTGTCATTCGATGTCGTGGTTGTAATGGGGGCACCTTATGCCGCCTATGGTGATGACGTCGTCGGTAATTGGTTGCTGCCAGAGTTAGAAAAAATGAAGGAAGTTCACAACGCTGGAATACCTGTGCTGGGAATTTGTTTTGGGGGACAGCTAATGTCCCGAGTTCTCGGCGGAACTGTTTCTCGATCTCCTCGGGCAGAACTGGGTTGGTATGAAATTGAAAGTAGAGATGAATCGTTAGTTCCACGCGGACCTTGGTTTCAATATCACTGGGATAGATTCACTCTGCCACCGGATGCAACTTTAATTGCAGAAAATGATCTATGCCCACAGGCATTTTCTTTTGGACGAACTTTAGGATTGCAATTTCACCCAGAAATCGATTCTCATGTTTTGGATTTGTGGCTGGAGATGGAAGGCGGATGCGCCGAAGTGGAATCCGAGGGCGTTGATGTCAAAGAGCTACGTACTCAGACAAAAGAGATTGAAGAGCAAACAAATCAGCGCGGTTACGATTTGGTCGATCAATTTCTTGATCGCATCGCAACCGCGCCAATTCAGCGGATCTAGTTTTACTTAGTTATCAAGCGGAGTTACATACGCTCCGGAGATTCCACCATCTACTAAGAAGTTTGCTGCTGTAATAAATGAAGAGTCATCGCTAGCAAGAAATGCCACAGCTGCTGCAATTTCAGTGTCATCGGCAAAGCGTCCCATTGGAATGTGCACTAAGCGACGAGCTGCGCGCTCCTTGTCCTTTGCGAAGAGTTCTTGCAGAAGTGGTGTGTTAACTGGTCCAGGAGATAGCGCGTTCACACGGATACCTTCGCGCGCAAATTGAACACCGAGTTCACGAGACATTGCCAGAACGCCTCCCTTAGATGCTGTGTAAGCAATCTGAGATGTTGCAGCGCCCATTGTTGCAACAAATGATGCGGTGTTGATGATTGAACCTTTTCCTGCTTTTTGCATATATGGAATTACGTACTTGCAGCAATGAAAAACACTTGTGGTGTTAACGCGCAAAACTCTTTCCCATGCATCAAGACCTGTAGTCAAAATTGAATCATCATCTGGTGGAGAGATACCTGCGTTGTTAAATGCGATATCGATACGTCCGTAAGTATCAAAGGCAACTTTGTACATGTTTTCAACATCTGCAGCGCTCGTTACATCTGCCTTAACGAAGATTCCACCAGTTGCTTTTGCTGCAGCTTCGCCAGATTCAGGATTCATGTCTACTGCAACGATTTTTGCACCTTCACTTGCTAGGCGCTTTGCTGTTGCAAGACCGATACCGCTGCCGGCTCCTGTGATTACTGCTACGCGTCCTTCGAGACGTTGCGACATGTGATTTCCTTTTCTGTATGAGTGTGTTAGTCGTTAGAAATAAAGACGTTCTTTACTTCGGTAAATGAATCGAGAGCATCTGGTCCTAGTTCACGGCCCAGCCCTGATTGCTTAAATCCGCCAAATGGAGTCCAGAAACGAACGGATGAGTTTGAATTAACTGAGAGTGCACCCGTTTCAATTCCGCGAGATACGCGAAGTGCGCGACCGACATCTCTAGTCCAGATGGATCCGGAGAGACCATATTCGCTGTCATTAGCCATGTGGATAGCTTCTGCTTCATCTTCAAATGTCATAACAGATACAACTGGTCCGAAGATTTCTTCTCTCCATGAACGTGCTTGTGTATTTTTCGGCAAGAGAACTGTTGGTGGCATCCAATATCCAGGACCACTTGGTGCGGAACCCTTGAATGCAACCGGTTCATCTAAGAATGATTCGACGACATCAAATTGTTTCTTTGAAATAAGGGGACCCATGTCAGCTGTTGCAAGATTTGGATCTTCAACGCGGAATTTCTTAACTGCCACTTCAAAGTGTTCCATGAAAGTATCGAATGCAGATTTTTGGACAAGGATGCGTGATCGAGCACAGCAGTCTTGTCCTGCGTTATCAAATACTGCGCCAGGTGCACCTGCGGCAGCTTTTGCAACATCAGCATCTGCGAAGATTATGTTTGATGATTTTCCACCAAGTTCGAGGGTGACTCGCTTAACTTGGTCAGCGCAGCCAACCATTATTTGTTTTCCAACTGTTGTTGAGCCAGTGAAAACAACTTTTCTTACTAGGGGATGGGTGACAAAGCGATTTCCTACGATGCTACCTTTTCCAGGAATTACGTTAAACACTCCTTCAGGAATTCCTGCCTTAAGTGCTAATTCGCCTAAACGAATTGCTGTAAGCGGTGTGTACTCTGCCGGTTTCAAAACAACCGTGTTTCCTGCGGCAAGTGCTGGAGCAAATCCCCAACCAGCAATTGGCATTGGGAAGTTCCAGGGAACAATTACACCGACTACTCCGAGTGGTTCCTTGAATGTGACATCTATTCCGCCAGGTACAGGAATCTGTCGACCAAATAAACGCTCGGGTGCTGCTGCGTAATACATCAAAGTGTTCGCAACATTGTCTGCCTCCCACAGCGCATTTCCGCGAGTGTGACCAGAGTTTGTAATCTCTAATTGAGCCAACTCTTCACGGTGATCGGTAACAATTTGTGAGAATGCACGGAGCAAGCGTGCGCGCTCTCCGGGTGCAACGTTTTTCCAACTCTCGAAAGCTTTGGCAGCCTTTGCAATAACAGCATCGGTTTCTTCTAAACCTAAAAGGTTTACAGTTTCTACGATGCTTTCATTTGCTGGGTTTATTACGTCATACGTAGATGGCACTTATTAGAACCTTTCGAAGTTTCGGAATAATTCCCAGTCAGTTACAGCCTTGCCGTAAGCGGCGATTTCAACACGAGCCATGTTTGCGTAGTGAGCTTGTACTTCTTCGCCGAAAGTTTCCTTAACCCACGCACTCTTTTCCCAAAGATCAAGAGCTTCATTCATGGTTGAAGGCACGCGTGGGGAATCTGAGACATATGCATTACCCGTAAAGGCTGGTTCTAACTTCATCTTCTTTGTGATTCCATCTAGGCCCGCAGCAATAATTCCTGAAACAGCTAAATAAGGATTCACATCGCCACCAGGAATACGGTTTTCAAGACGTAAACCTGCACCACGACCAACTAGGCGGAAAGCACATGTGCGGTTATCGCGTCCCCAACGAATTGCAGTTGGTGCAAAGGATCCCGGCACATAGCGCTTGTATGAATTGATATTTGGCGCAAAGAGCAGTGAAAGCTCGCGCATATGAGCTAGTTGGCCAGCAATGAATTGGCGACCAAGTTCTGACATTCCATGTTCTTTATCTGATTCATCAGTCATCACTAATTCACCGTTTAAACCACGGAAAGATAAGTGAATATGAGAGGAGTTTCCTTCACGCTCATTTGGCTTTGCCATGAAAGTCAGGGCATAACCAGCTTCAGCCGCGATCTCTTTAGCTCCATTTTTGTAAATAACGTGCTGATCGCAATTTGAAAGTGCATCTGAATACTTAAAGGCGATTTCATGCTGGCCAAGGTTGCACTCACCCTTCACGGATTCAACTGTCATACCAGCACCAGCCATACCCAGACGAATCTCACGCAGTAATGGCTCGATACGAGATCCACCCAAGATGGAGTAATCCACGTTGTATTGATTAACGGGAGTTAAATCACGGTATGCCTTGTTCCATGCTTCTTCATAAGAATCTTTGTATACAACGAACTCGAGTTCTGTTCCACACATTGCTTGCATGCCAGCTTTTTCTAGATTAGCAATCTGTTTGCGAAGAATCTGTCGAGGTGATGCCACAACAGGGGAGTGATCCAGCCATTGCACATCTGCAAGCACAAGGGCTGCACCCTCTTGCCATGGAATAAGTCGTAGCGTGTTGAAATCTGGTGCGAGTTCAAAATCGCTGTAGCCGCGTTCCCAGGATGACATTTCGTATCCCTGGACAGTGTTCATGTCTACATCGACTGCAAGAAGATAGTTACATCCTTCCGTACCGTGCTTTAGGACTTCATTGAGAAAGTGATCTCCATGAATTCTTTTTCCGGTTAGTCGACCTTGCATATCCGTCATCGCCACAACAACGGTATCGATTGCACCTGATTGGATTGCAGCTGTTAATTCTTCAATTGATAGTGAACTCATAGCGGTGAGTATTCCACTTAAATGGCAAAAAAAGAACTCCCCCTCATCACGTAGATGAGGGGGAGTTCTTTATATTTTTAGGTTAGATAGTGCTCTTTGGTCCTGTGAACCACTTCTTGACTGATAGGTGCCACCAGATCCAGAGAAGGAGCAACGAGCCACCAACTAGTACAGGTGCATAGTTGACGAACTTGATGTCGAATGAATCACTGGTTGGCCAACCCATTGGAGTTGTTGGCATGATGAAGTAGATACAGATAACCACAATTTCTGTAATTGCGATTGGAGCCATCCACTTGTATTTGTTGCCAAGGTTCCATGAGCCTGTCTTGAACTTATCGCCCATACGTAGACGCTGGTAAATTGGAACCAAGAACGCCAAGTACAAACCGATAACAGTAATTGAAGTAACTGCGTAGAACGCAGTAGGTACAACGATTGGTGCATCTGCTGAACCAATGTTTACTTCAACCAATGCTGGCAAAGTAATTGCAAGTGCAACAGTTGAACAAGCCAAAACAGCGTTCCGTGGAACCTTGTTCTTATCTACCTTTGACCACAACTTAGATCCAGGAACTGCTCCGTCGCGACTAAATGCGAACATCATTCGAGATGCACTGGTAAGTGCTGATGTAGCGCAGAACATTTGACCGAAGCTAGCGATGAGAAGAACTACGCCTGCCCACTTAGCGCTGAGTGCTTGAGCAAAGATAACGGCGACTCCGCCACCACCTGCGGTGACTGCGTCTGCGTCTTGGACTGCATAAAGGAATGACAGTAGCAAGATCCATCCGCCGATTGCTGAGTAGAAAATTGCTTGCCACAAACCACGAGCAGCTGAGTGTTCAGCGCCCTTGGTCTCCTCTGACATGTGTGCACATGCATCGAAACCTGTGATTGTGTACTGAGTTAGCAAGAAGCCAAGTGGAAGCACGTAGAACCAAAATGCTGTTCCACTTGTTTCGCCACCTGCTAATCCAGCAGAGTTATTGACTCGCATGGTGAACATGTCATAAACAGACATGTGATTTTCAGGAAGAATTACTAGAACACCGACGATGAATGCAGCACCGAATACGTGCCACCACACGGAGATGTTATTGAGTGTGGCCATCAAGTGACCGCTACCGATATTGAGAGCGGCGATGAGAACTAGCAACACGATAAACATCACAAACACACGTTGCAATGAGTATCCCTCTGCCCACGACGGGCTCAATGATGAGAAGGAGAGATCAAAGAATGTCGCGCAACCGTAAGCAACTGATGCCACGCAACCGAATAGACCGAGCATGTTGAGCCAGCCTGTATAAAAACCGACTTTGGCTCCACCCATTTTAGATGCCCACCAGTAAATTCCACCTGATGTTGGCATCGCCGAAACGAGTTCTGACATACAAAAACCAATAATGAGAATAAACAAGGAAATAACTGGCCAACCAATTGAAATAGCAATTGGTCCACCGTTATTCCAAGCCTGACCAAATGTTGTAAAACATCCGGCCAAGATCGAAATGATTGAGAATGAAATTGCGAAGTTTGAGAATCCACTCCATGAACGATCAAGCTCTTGCTTGTAGCCAAGTTCAGCTAAGCGTTTTTCATCATTTTGTAAGTTTGACAACTCTTACGCCTCCTAAAGCCTCTTCATATTTAAACCAGGCGGTCTAAATAAGGTGGTGCTAGTTCGGTGTGGGGTACCGAGGTAGTATTTCTACCTCATAGTGTGACCTGAGCGACAGGGGTTTGAGGATAAATGTGCCGACTTTTGGGTTACGTGTCGCAGGAGAAGCAGAGCTTTAATCAAGCAGTCGGGTCCGATTTCGCCGAGTTTGTGACCCTTTCCTCCGTTCATTGTGATGGCTGGGGCGTAGCAACAATCGATCATGATCAAAGCGTTGCGCACGTTAGTCGCGCACCAGAGGCTGCAAATAACAGCGAAGACTTTTCCAAGACAATTGAAGCGTCGATTTCAGATGGGGCACTGCTTCATCTTCGTTGGGCGACAGCCGGGTTACCAGTAAGTGAAAACAACACGCATCCATTTGCTTATAAAGATATTTCCTTTATTCACAATGGTGCGACATATCCACCTTCTGCACTCGAATCAGTTATTTCCTCAGATTTAATTCCTCTTATTCAGGGCGATACTGATAGCGAACGTTATTTTTATTTTGTAGTCACAAAAATTAAAGAACTTGGATTTGTTGAAGGGTGCAAGGCTGCAGCAAATTACATTCGCAGCAACATTGATTACTCAAGCATTAATGCAATGATTATGAACGAAAAGCAATGGGTCATCATTTGTGAACATCATCCAGATCGTGCACCAGATTGGGCGCCCGCTGATTATTATGAGTTGAAGTACAAGGCCGATTCAGAAGGCGTACTCGTAGCTTCCACTGGATGGAACCAGCCAGGATGGACCGTACTTCCCAACCATCACATGCTCGTCATCGACCGTGCCACCTTTGCGGTGCAAGTCGTGCCTCTCTAAGAACTGGCAATAGGATTGGCGCATGGAGCGCACATATTCTGTAGAAACCTACGGATGCCAAATGAATGTTCACGACTCCGAACGAATTGCAGGATTATTGGATGAAGCCGGTTACATTCCGGTAGCAGAAGGAAATCAAGCCGATTTGGTAGTTTTTAATACGTGTGCAGTGCGCGAGAATGCTGACAATAAACTTTATGGAAATTTGAGTTTTCTGGCTCCAATCAAAAAACTAAACCCCGGAATGCAAATTGCCGTTGGCGGATGCTTGGCACAAAAAGATCAATCAATAATCCTAAAGAAGGCGCCATACGTTGACGTGGTATTTGGAACTCACAACGTAGGTTCATTACCTGCCTTGCTTGAGCGCGCACGAATAGAAGAAGAAGCTCAAATCGAAATCAAAGAAGCGCTAGAACACTTTCCATCAACGCTGCCGGCTCGACGCTTATCTGCTTTTTCAGCGTGGGTTTCAGTATCAGTCGGTTGTAATAACACATGCACTTTTTGCATTGTTCCAACGCTTCGTGGCATCGAAAAAGACCGAAGCGAAGAAGACATTCTGCGAGAAATTCGCGCTCTTGTCGCACAAGGTGTCATTGAAATAACTTTGCTAGGTCAAAATGTCAATGCCTACGGTGTGGATTTCGGAGACAGACAAGCATTCGCGAAGTTACTGCGTAAATGTGGAAATATTGAAGGTCTCGAGCGAGTTCGTTTTATGTCTCCACACCCACGAGATTTCACAGATGATGTCATCGAAGCAATGGCAGAAACACAAAACGTTATGCCACATCTGCACATGCCTTTGCAGTCAGGCTCGGATCGGATATTGCAGAGTATGCGCCGCTCGTATCGAAGTGATCGATACTTAAAGATTCTAGAAAATGTTCGAAGCGCAATTCCACATGCGTCGATTACAACCGACATCATTGTTGGATTCCCTGGAGAAACAGAAGAAGACTTCCAAGCAACATTGGATTTATGCACTGAAGCTCAATTTGCAGCTGCGTATACCTACCAATACTCAATTCGTCCCGGAACACCTGCAGCTTCAATGCCGGATCAAGTCCCTGCATCAATAGTTGGAGAGCGATACACCCGTTTGCATGAACACCAACAGCTTATTTCTTTGGGAGTAAACAAGCGCGCAATAGGAAAAGAGATGCGCGTGTTAGTTGGGGAATATGAAGGAAGACGAGACGCTCGAGAATCGCGACTTACAGGAAAGAGTGAAGATTTCCGATTAGTGCACTTTGCAGATTCAAGTAATGCCCGTGCTGGAGATTTTGTAGATGTACAGATAACCGATGCGTCTGCTCATTATTTGATTGGCCAGGAGCTGCAAACTATTGCAACTCGTGGGGGAGACGCACATGAATTGCGAACTACTGAGAAAAAATCTTCTGGAGTTTCACTCGGAATTCCAACCGTGCGGGTATGAAACTCGTAGTAATTGCCGGCGCTACCGCCACAGGAAAAAGTGCCTTAAGCGTTTCGCTAGCAGAAGCAATTGATGCTGAAGTAATTAACGCTGATTCGATGCAGGTGTACCGCGGCATGGATATTGGTACGGCCAAAATCTCTATCGAAGAACGCCGCGGAGTTGCTCATCACATGTTTGATATTTTGAATGTGAATCAGGATTCAAATGTGGCTTGGTATCAGGGCGCGGCCCGTGAAGCGATAGATGAAATACATTCACGTGGAAAAAATGTGGTCATGGTTGGTGGTACTGGTTTATACATAAAGGCCGCAATTGATGAACTCAACTTTCCCGATACCGACCCAATGGTCAGGCGCACACTAAATGAGGAAGCTGAAGAACTTGGCATAGATGCAATGTTTGCGCGGTTGGAGAAATTAGATCCAGCAGCAGCTCTGGCGATAGATCGAGCAAACTTGCGAAGAATAGTTCGAGCCCTTGAAGTTATAGAAATAACTGGCCAACCATTTACTGCCAATTTACCCAGGGAAGATAGCGTGAGATATCCAAACGCTAAGCAGTTTGGATTAGTGATGGATAGAGAACTGCTCTCTGAAAGAATTGATGAACGCGTCAACGCTATGTTTGATCAAGGTTTGGTTGCCGAAGTTCAACAGCTTATGAATGCAGGAATACTTCAGGGTCGAACTGCGCAAAGGGCTTTGGGCTATTCACAAGTTATCTCGCATCTGCAAGGCGAGATCTCATTGGATGCAGCTATTGAGGAGACCAAAAGAGCGACGCGCCAATATGCCAGACGTCAGGAAACTTGGTTCTCACGGGATGCTCGCATTAAGTGGATTTCACCACGTCAATCACGCTTAGAAAGTATTTTGGAATCCCTGTAGAGATTAAGAACTACTAAACTAACTCTCATATGAACACGAAAAAGCCGATTCCAGCAACGTATGGTCACGGCACTCACAATGACTTTGTAATCATTTTTGATCCAGATGATCAGCAATCTGTAACCACTGCCCAAACACAAGCAATCTGCAACAGGCAGAGCGGTATAGGAGCAGATGGCCTTATTCGCATTCTCAAGCGCGATGGCAAATGGTTTATGGATTACAGAAACTCCGATGGCTCACTTGCTGAAATGTGCGGTAACGGTATTCGAGTAATGGCAAAGTACTTAGTTGCCAATGGTCACCAAGGCGAAGGTATTTTTGCAATTAATACGCGGGATGGAATCAAACATTTACGCGTTCCAGCTGAAGGTGACATCTCGGTAAATATGGGCAAAGTGCAGGATGAGTCCGAAGAAATTACCGCTTCACAAAACGGTCACATTTGGAATGGATTTAACATCAGTATTGGAAATCCACATGCAGTTGTTTTCGTAGAAGATTTGAGTTTAGTTGGCGAACTAACCGATGCTCCAATTGTTAGGCCAAAGGAGAGTTACCCCGAAGGCGTTAACGTAGAATTTGTAGAATTCATAAGTGATTCAGAGTTAAAGATGAGAGTTTTCGAACGCGGTAGTGGCGAGACTCAATCGTGTGGAACAGGTACCTGCGCAGTTGCACTGGCAGCAACGTTAAAGAAAAACAAGACCTTGCCCGCGCGATGGGTTATTTACCCACCAGGTGGTCGACTTGAAGTAGATATTGATGGACATTCAAATGCAACATTGATTGGACCTGCTGAACTAATAAAAGACGTAGATTTGGCCAAGTTCTTTTAAATGGGTAAAGAACCGCCGATTGATAGAAGTGAAGACTCTTTTGAAGCGCTCTTGCGTGAAAGCGCGCGAATAACTGCAGATTACGATGCGGACCAACAAGATCTAGAAACATCTTCACAACTAGAGATCTCAGATCGCGCGGCCCTACGAAGAGTTAAAGGTTTTTCAACACAGTTACAAGATATTTCTGATGCCGAATATCGCGAACTTCAATTAGAGAGAGTTATTCTGATTGGAGTCTGGACCGAAGGCACAGCAGAAATGGCTGAGAATTCACTCGATGAATTAAGGGCATTGGCGCAAACCGCTGGCTCAGAAGTTCTTGATGGATTTATTCAGCGCAGAGATAAGCCAGATCCTGCAACATACATCGGTTCAGGAAAAGTTGAAGAACTTCGTCACGTTGTGGCTTCAAGCGGTGCGGACACAGTTATTTGTGATGGCGAATTGTCACCATCTCAACTGCAACAACTTGAATCAAAACTTAAGGTAAAGGTTGTTGATCGCACGGCACTCATACTTGATATTTTTGCGCAACACGCAAAGAGTAAAGAGGGTAAAGCGCAGGTTGAATTAGCGCAGATTTCTTATTTGCTTCCACGTTTACGCGGTTGGGGTGAATCTTTATCACGCCAAGTTGGTGGTCGTGCAGCTGGTGGTGCAGGTATTGGTGGTCGCGGTCCTGGTGAAACGAAGATTGAAACAGATCGCCGACGCATCCGCGACAAGATGGCGAAACTGCGCAGAGAAATCGCCGACATGAAAGTTTCCCGTGACACCAAGCGTCAGGAACGTCGACGAAATAATATTGCTTCCGTTGCAATCGCGGGATACACAAATGCTGGGAAATCTTCCTTGCTCAATAAGTTAACAGGAGCCGGCGTACTGGTTCAAAATGCACTCTTTGCGACATTAGATCCCACGGTTCGTAAAACTCACACTGCTGATGGACGCTTGTACACACTTACAGACACTGTTGGATTTGTTCGCCATTTGCCACATCAATTAGTGGATGCTTTTAAATCAACTCTAGAAGAAGTATCCGATGCAGATGTAATTGTTCACGTCGTAGATGGCTCCCATGCTGATCCATTCGAACAAATTCGCGCGGTGCGGACTGTCTTTAATGAAATTGGCGCCCAAGAAGTCCCGGAAATTATTGCAATCAACAAGGCTGATGTGGCAGATCAAGAAGTACTGATGGATATTTTGCGTAAAGAACCAAACAGCTATGCAATCTCAGTCAAGACTGGTTTTGGCATTGATGCACTCATCCACGCAATTGAAAAAACTTTGCCGAGACCCACAATAGAAGTCGATGTCGTTATTCCTTACAACCGTGGCGATCTCATTAGTGCGATTCACGAGTATGGTGAAATTTTGAGCGAAGAATACGTTGCCGAAGGAACCGCCATCCATGCGCGAGTTGACGGGGGATTAGCCCGGAAGATTGAAAGCGCGAAGGAATAAATACCATTCTTGGCGTGTTGTAACAGGCAGTAACCTCTGAAATAGGCGATTATGCGCCCGTTCAGTAAATAACCAACTAGTTCAATGAAGGTAGGTGAGAGCAGTGGCCACGGATTACGACACCCCCAGAAAGACCGACGAAGAACTTCACGAAGAGTCATTAGAAGAGTTAAAGGCAAAGCGTGTCGATGCTCAATCCGGGCAGATTGATGTTGATGAAGCAGAAGCTGCTGAAAACCTGGAACTTCCTGGCGCAGATTTATCTGGCGAAGAACTTGCAGTGCGCGTTGTTCCAAAGCAAGTAGATGAATTCACATGCTCACGGTGTTTCTTGGTACATCACATCACCCAGCTTTCAAAGGGTGAAGGCGCAAAAGCAATCTGCAAAGAGTGCGCTTAACCAAGGGCTTTTGCTAATTCATCTCCACGTTTAGATGAGATTAGCCAGTAAGGCGTTGAGTCTCTTGAATCATTTACTTTGACTATAACTCCGCGAGAACTCCAAAATCTAATTGCTAGAAATGCTGAAGGATCTGCATCGCGCCCACGCGCA
>CAZNWM010000010.1:0-27859 GCA_964576975.1 uncultured Candidatus Planktophila sp. | reverse complement strand
ACTCCAAAATCTAATTGCTAGAAATGCTGAAGGATCTGCATCGCGCCCACGCGCATGGCGCATAGCCTGCACATCTAGAACTCGTACGTCGCCAAGGTACTTGCGCTCTATGTGCGCCTTATTGATTCGCAATTCATTTTCGTCAATCTCAATAACCATTCGCGAACGTATAGCGATATAAATCAATACACCAGTAAGAATTATCTGAGACCAAAGCGCTGGTGTATTTCCGATGGCTGCCCATAACGAGATACTTATTGAAGAGAAGAGGAAGTAGATGAAGGCCAAAAGCCAGACTGGAGGGGCAATGACTTCGCGAAATCGCACGGGAGTCACGCTACCCCATTAAGTATTAACTCGCTTCGGCAGTAAACTAATTGCATGAGCCGAGTTGCAAGTACAACGCCACCTGAAGGGTCAATAATCCCTTCACGCCATCCCGAATCCCCGGCAACTGGTTCAAGAATTCCATCTCACTTTGCACACTGTTTTGGTTGCGGAGAAAAACACCCTACTGGATTGCATTTAGTTGCTCACGTTGGCAATGAAATGAATATAACCGCAGAATTTGTCGTTTCAGAAAATCATCAAGGAGCACCGGGCCTTGCACATGGCGGATTACTTTCATTGGCTTTTGATGAAGCGCTCGGAAAATTGATGTGGTTACTGCGCGCGCCAGCAGTAACGGCGCGACTTGAAACAGATTTCATAAAGCCCGTACCAATGGGATCAAAATTATTCATCTCCGCCGAGATTACGGGTCAGGTGGATAGAAAAGTTTATTGCTCAGCAGTGGGACGCTTAAACTCAGAAGATGGAGAAATTGCCGTGCGCGCCGCAGCGCTTTTTGTGATTGTTCCTATGGCCCATTTCTTGCAAAATGCGCCCGCAGAATACTTAGAAGCAATCGCAAAAACTCCTGAAGTTTTGGCCTTCGTCGATCCGAATTTTAATATCAATCCATGAGCGTCCAAGTTTTGATCAAACGCCTTGATCCAGGTGTGCCTCTTCCAAATTATGCAAAGGGTGGCGATGCCGGTGCTGACATTGTTACTGCAGTGGATATCACTCTGGCCCCAGGTGAACGCGCTTTAGTTCCAACTGGGATTTCTATCGCTTTGCCAGATGGATATGTGGCGTTAGTTCATCCGCGTTCAGGTTTAGCAATTAAACATGGCGTCACAATGGTCAATTCACCTGGAACAGTAGATGCAGGTTACAGAGGTGAACTAAAACTGATTCTTATCAATCATGATCCAAACGATTCGGTTTCATTCAAGCGCGGTGATCGTGTTGCACAATTGGTTATCCAACAAGTAGAACGCGCAGAGTTTGTAGAAGTGCAAGAGCTTCCTGGTTCTGGACGTGGTGCAGATGGATTCGGATCGACGGGACGGACATGAGCCAAGAAAACGAAGATCGCGCAAAGGTTGTAAATGCCTTAGGGGGCAAGAAAGGATTAATTGATTCGGGTCTTCCATCCATCCTTTTTCTGGTTGTATTTAACTTTGCAGATGATTTACAGATAGCCCTTTATGCCGCAGTTGGCACATCAGCACTCTTAACAATTATTCGCTTGGCTAAGAAAGACACTATTCAACACGTGATCTCGGGCTTTATTGGTGTGGCTTTTTGTGCCTATCTTGCAAATCGAACCGGAAATGCGAATGATTTTTTCTTACCTAAGTTCATTACAAACCTGGTTTATGGGACGATTTATTTGATTGCCAACGTCGTAGGTTGGCCAATTCTTGGATTAGTTCTTGGTCCGATTCTTGGAGAAAACCTCACGTGGCGCAAACATCCAGAACGTAAAAAGGCATACATTCGCGCAGGATGGTTGTGGGTGGCAATGTTTTATCTTCGTCTGCTTGTGCAAGTACCAATTTACTTAAGTGGACCAGAGAATTTGAACTTACTCGGAAGTGTTAACTTAGCTATGGGTTATCCGCTTTTTGCTGCAGCAGCGTGGGGCTCGTGGTTGATATTGAAAAAAGTTCCGAGCGCTAAAGCAGAGGATTAACTCTGAATAAAGCAGGCTTTGATTTGAGCCTCAGCCTCTGTTGATGCGACAAAGAGTAATTCATCGCCTGCGGCAAAGACATCGTGTGCAGAGCACGCAATAACTTGCCCATCACGAACAATCGCTGCAAGGGATGCATTATCTGGCAAAGCAATCTCTTCTACTGTTTTTCCGATGCATGAAGAATTATCAGGAAGCGTTAGTTCTACTAGGTTTGCCTGACCTTTTCTAAATGAGAAGAGGCGGACAACATCGCCAACACTTACAGCTTCTTCAACGAGAGCTGAAATGATTCGCGGAGTAGACACTGCGACATCAACGCCCCATGAGCTATCAAATAACCATTCATTCTTCGGGTGATTAATTCGCGCAACAACGCGGGGAATACCGTATTCAGTCTTTCCAAGTAGTGATGCAACAAGATTTACCTTGTCATCTCCAGTTGCAGCAACTAAAACCTGACAATTGTTTAACTTAGCGTTATCTAATGATGTAATTTCACATGCATCTGCCATAAGCCATTCAGCATCAGGAACACTCTGCATCTTCATGGCTTTTGGATCTTTGTCGATCAGCAAAACTTGGTGTCCGTTATCTAGAAGCTCGCGTGCAATCGCACGACCAACATTTCCTGCTCCCGCAATCGCAATTCTCATGAGGCACTCTCCGGAGCATGTGAGAATGATTTTTCTACATTCTCAACATCTTCATCATGCACCATCATGTGCAGAAGGTCACCTTCTTGGAAAACTGTGTGTTCATCTGGAATTAAGCCAGAGCCGAGCCGGGTAATGAATGCAACTCGGGCTCCCGTGATGTTTTCAATTGTTGAAACAGGAATGCCGAACCAGCTGGGTACCGGATGAAATTCGCGTAGTTGAATTGCACCACTCGCATCCCGCCATTCAGATTTGGAGCCTTCAGGAACTATTCGACGCAGAATTTGGTCTGTTGTCCATAAAACAGTTGCAACTGTAGGAATACCAAGTCGTTGATAAATTTCTGCACGGCCCGGATCATAAATTCGAGCTACAACGTTGGCGACTTTATATGTTTCTCGTGCCACACGAGCGGCAAGAATATTTGAATTATCGCCGTTGCTGACAGCGGCAAATGCATCAGCTTTTTCAATTCCGGCTTCTAGGAGCGTATCTCGGTCAAAACCCATTCCAGTAACTGTGTGGCCTTTGAAATTTGGACCTAAGCGTCGAAATGATTCACGAGCTTGGTCAATAACAGAAACGGAGTGACCGGCAGATTCCAATTCAATAGCGAGGGAAGAACCAACTCGACCGCAACCCATAATGACTACGTGCACGTAGTACAACTTACACCCTTACTCTTAGATACATGGAATCAAAGGCGCAAATAAGCCTGCAGGTGGGTCAACGTCTAACCGTGGACATCGAAAAAATTGCCCACGGAGGACACTTCATTGCGCGCCATGAAAGTGAAAATGGCAAGAAAGCAGTGATATTCGTGCGCCACGCGATTCCTGGAGAAAAAGCAGAGATTGAAATTACTAGCACTAGTGCAAGTTTCATTCGCGCAGACGTAGTTAAAGTTATTTCATCTAGTCCAGATCGCGTGCAAGCACCGTGCGTGTACTCCCATCGCGATGGATGCGGTGGCTGCGATTTTCAACATATTTCTATCGCGCGCCAGCGATTGCTTAAGTCTGAAGTCATCGAAGAACAATTTGAAAGAATTGCAAAAATGAAAGTTTCAGTTGAAGTTGAGGAAGTTGATGAACCATTGCATTGGCGCACTCGCGTAACTGCAACAACTGATAGCAATGGAGCTCTCGGTTTTTATTCATCTCGAAGCCATCGCGTGGTTCCAGTCCAAGAGTGCTTGATTACAGTTCCTGAAATAGGAATAGCTGCGATGTCCACACAGAAACTCTCACCCGATGTTCGAATAGAAATCGCGTACTCCTCAGAAGGTGAACGAATGGTTGCAGAAGCGCCCAAGAGTGGAGATGGAAAGTTTCGACAGAATACGGGACCTGCAATTCTTCATGAAAGAGTTGGCGATGAGTTGCTGCAAGTCAGTCAGAGATCTTTTTGGCAGGGGCACAAACGCGCACCCCAACTATTAACCGAAGTTGTTCGAGATTTTGCACAGATTCAAGCTGGTGAAGATGTTTTGGATTTATATGGTGGGGTTGGATTATTTACATCTGCGATTTTAAAGGATGTGGGCACGCAAGGATCTATTCATTTAGTTGAAGGCAGTAAAGATGCGACAGCAGATGCTAAGAGTAATTTTGCTTTGCACTCCAACGTTGAAATCTCCACAGGAGATGTTGCAAAGGTGATTACTCGAATTAACCGCGCCGATGTTGTTGTTTTAGATCCACCACGTGAAGGTGCTGGAAAAGATGTGGTTCAGGAGATTGCCCGAATATCTCCTCGGTCAATAGTTTATGTTGCATGCGATCCTGCAGCCCTGGCTCGAGATACCGCTTATCTGCATGAAAATGGTTTTCGGCTAGAGAAGATTCGCGCTTTTGATTTGTTTCCGATGACGCACCACATTGAATCTATTGCGCTTTTTACCTCAAATAAGGTATCTTGACGTCAAGATACTTTTAGCTGGGAGCGACGATGAGCACCAACTCTTTTAATTCCAAGAGCACATTAAATGTTTCTGGAAAGACATATGAAATTTTTGATATTTCAAAAATCGAAGGAGCAGGTTCTCTTCCATTTAGTTTGAAAATTCTTTTAGAAAACTTATTACGCACCGAGGACGGCGCAAATATCACAGCCGCACATATCAAAGCTTTAGCGCAATGGGATCCAAGCAATGAACCTGATACTGAAATTCAGTTCACACCTGCGCGCGTTGTTATGCAAGATTTCACAGGAGTTCCTTGCATCGTGGACTTAGCAACAATGCGCGAGGCAATAGTTGCCCTTGGGGGAGATCCAGCAAAAGTAAACCCACTGGCACCAGCTGAATTAGTCATCGACCACTCTGTCATCGCAGATGTATTCGGCACAAAAGACGCATTCGAAAAGAACACTGATATTGAATATGAGCGAAACCGCGAACGTTACAGATTCTTACGCTGGGGACAAGGTGCATTTGATGAATTCAAAGTTGTTCCGCCCGGAACTGGAATTGTTCACCAGGTAAATATTGAGTATCTGGCGCGTGTTGTCATGACACGAAATGTCAAAGGTGTTTTGCGAGCATATCCAGACACCGTTGTTGGCACCGACTCCCACACAACGATGGTTAATGGACTTGGCGTGCTTGGTTGGGGAGTTGGCGGAATTGAGGCCGAAGCTGCCCTACTCGGTCAGCCAGTATCAATGCTTATTCCTCGCGTAGTTGGTTTCAAGCTCAAAGGTGAATTGCCACTGGGAACAACAGCAACTGATTTAGCTCTCACGATTACAGAAATTCTGAGAAAACATGGCGTTGTAGGAAAGTTCGTTGAATTCTACGGTCCTGGTGTTGTTTCTGTGCCTATGGCTAATCGCACCACAATCGGAAACATGAGTCCTGAATATGGATCAACATGTGCAATTTTTCCAATTGATGAAGAAACTCTTCGCTATCTCAAACTTACTGGTCGAAGCGCAGAACAAGTTGAACTTGTCGAGAAATACGCCAAGTTACAAGGCTTATGGCATAACCCAGAGATTTCTCCACGATTTTCAGAGAACATCGAACTCGATCTTTCAACAGTTGTTCCATCTATTGCAGGCCCTAAGCGCCCACAAGATCGAATTTCACTATCAGATTCCAAGAGCGCTTTTGAAAAGGTTTTGCCAACATATTTCGGTGATAAAACAGCCAAGAATGCAATCGATATTAAGGTAAATGAGAAAAGCACGACCATTAAAAATGGCGATGTAGTTATTGCATCGATTACATCATGTACAAATACATCAAATCCTTCAGTAATGATTGGTGCTGCTTTGCTGGCTAAAAAAGCAGTTGAAAAGGGTCTTCATTCAAAGCCTTGGGTGAAAACAACACTGGCACCAGGATCCAAAGTAGTTACCGATTATTACGATCGCGCAGGCTTAACACCATATATGGAAAAGCTCGGTTTTAATCTTGTTGGTTATGGTTGCGTGACTTGCATTGGTAACTCTGGACCATTGCCAGTAGAAATAAGCAAAGCCGTTAACGAGAATGATTTGGCTGTAAGCGCAGTTCTCTCTGGAAACAGAAACTTTGAGGGTCGAATTAGTCCAGATGTGAAGATGAATTATCTTGCATCTCCGCCACTTGTTGTTGCTTATGCTCTAGCCGGAACTATGGATCATGACTTTGTTAAGGATTCTCTAGGTGAGGGAACTGATGGGAAGCCTGTTTATTTGGCAGATATCTGGCCGACGCCACAAGAAATTCAAAGCGTGATTGACTCTTCAATTTCATCTGAAATGTTTAGCAAAGATTACGCGAGTGTATTTGATGGCGATCATCGTTGGAAGTCACTCGATACTCCAACTGGAAAAACTTTTGAATGGGATGCCAAGTCAACGTATGTGCGTAAGCCGCCATATTTCGATTCAATGCCAGCACAACCAACGCCTGTCACAAATATTTCTGGTGCGCGCGTTCTAGCAATTCTTGGAGATTCTGTAACGACGGATCACATCTCTCCTGCAGGAAATATCAAAGCTGATTCACCAGCAGGTAAGTACCTTCAAGAAAATGGAGTTGATCGCAAGGACTTTAACTCTTACGGATCAAGGCGTGGAAATCACGAAGTTATGATTCGTGGAACTTTTGCAAACATCCGTTTAAAGAATTTACTTCTAGACGGAGTTGAAGGTGGCTTCACCCGCAACTTCCTAAAAGACGGTGCACAAGCGACAATTTATGATGCATCCATCGATTATCAGAGCGCCGGCGTTCCACTGGTTATCTTGGCTGGAAAAGAGTATGGCTCAGGATCATCTAGAGATTGGGCGGCAAAGGGAACAGCACTTCTCGGCGTGCGCGCTGTAATTGCTGAAAGCTTTGAAAGAATTCACCGTTCGAATCTAATTGGAATGGGTGTTCTACCATTGCAGTTTAAAAATGGCGACAGCGCATCTTCTCTCGGATTAAAGGGTGATGAAGTATTTGAAATTTCTGGCATCACCGAGCTAAATTCAGGAAGCACCCCTAAGGAAGTCACCGTAAAGGCGGGGGATAAAACATTTAGCGCATTGGTCAGAATTGATACACCTGGAGAGGCTGATTACTACCGCCATGGCGGAATCATGCAGTACGTATTGCGTTCGCTTCTTGCATAGTGTGCTTATTCGCAATTCGCGTTCTAGAATACGAATGTGATTTCAGATATCAAGTCGCCCAAAGATTTGGGGCGCCTCAACCACGTTGAGCTCGATGCTCTCGCGGATGAAATCCGTGCATTTCTAATTGAAAAAGTTACTAAAACTGGCGGTCATCTAGGTCCAAACTTAGGTGTCGTTGAGTTAACAATCGCAATTCATAGAATTTTTGAATCTCCGAAAGATGTCATTCTCTTTGACACAGGTCACCAAAGTTATGTTCATAAGATATTAACTGGCAGAAGTGAAGGTTTCGATTTACTTCGTCAACGTGGTGGAATTGCTGGTTATCCAAATAGATCTGAAAGCATTCATGATGTTATTGAAAATTCACATGCATCCACGGCACTGTCATGGGGAGATGGGATTTCTCGAGGCTTTGCACTGAGCGGTCAGAGTGAGCGATCAGTAGTCGTGGTTGTTGGAGATGGCGCACTTACAGGTGGAATGTCTTGGGAAGCGCTCAATAACATCGCGATGGCAGAAAATCAGAATTTAGTAATAGTGGTCAATGACAATGAACGTTCTTACTCTCCAACCATTGGTGGATTAGCAACATATCTTTCAACACTGCGCGCAACCCGTGGCTATGAAAAATTCTTAGATTGGGGCAAAGAAGTTCTTGCTCGCACCCCAGTTGTAGGTGGTCCTATTTATGACACCTTGCACGGGATGAAAAAAGGAATTAAAGACATAGTCGCACCACAGGGAATGTTTGAAGATTTAGGTTTGAAATACCTCGGACCTTTTGACGGTCATGACATCGAAACGATGGAAAAGGCACTGCTTAAGGCAAAAGAGTTCGGTGGACCAATTTTGGTTCATGCAATTACTGAAAAGGGGCGCGGTTATGCTCCTGCGATTGAAGATGAAGCAGAAAAGTTTCACGCCGTTGGAATTGTTGACCCTGAAACCGGTTTGCCAGTTAAAAAGAGTGCGGCATCATGGACAAGTATCTTCGCAAATGAGCTCGTAGAAATAGGTCGCGATCGCAAAGATATTGTTGCAATTACCGCAGCAATGCTTGGGCCTACTGGTTTAGATAAGTTTCAAAAAGAGTTTCCAGATAGAACCATCGATGTGGGTATCGCAGAGCAGCACGCAGTTACGAGTGCCGCAGGGCTGGCATTCGCCGGTATGCATCCAGTTGTAGCTGTCTATGCAACATTTCTTAATCGAGCATTCGATCAAATGCTTCTGGATGTGGCACTTCACAAGGCCGGTGTGACCTTTGTCTTGGATCGCGCTGGTGTTACTGGCGATGATGGTCCATCACATAACGGAATTTGGGATCTTGCACTAACTGGAATTGTTCCAACATTACAAGTTGCTGCGCCGCGAGATGGTGCGCGAGTAAAGGAAACTCTGCGCGAGGCTCTTCAAGTAAAGGATGCACCAACACTTCTGCGCTTTCCAAAGGGCGCCGTAGTTGCCGATATTCCTGCATTTGAAAGACGAGATGGTGTCGATGTTTTGTATCGCGGAGAAAGTGCAGATGTTTTACTCATCAGCATTGGAGCAATGGCGCATATGGCCGTGGAAGCTGCGTCTCAGGCTTATCGTGAAGGTGTTGGTGTGACAGTTATTGATCCGCGATGGGTAAAACCATTGCCGCAATCATTAATCACCATGGCCCAGCGCTACAAGAGCGTTGTAGTCCTTGAAGATGGAATTCGCCACGGTGGAATTGCAAGCACTGTCTCTGAAATGTTTAGAGATGCAGGATTGCAAGTTCCAATTCACTCAATTGGCGTTCCCCTTGAGTTCTTGGAGCACTCAAAACGTGATGAGGTTTTGCAAGACTTAGGCATCACCGCGCAAAACATCACGCGATCAATTGTTGAATGGAGTAGCTCCCTTAAGGAAGGGATGCAATTCCCGGTTGATGAAAACGCTTCCCGCACACAGATTCGCTAATTCCTTCGCGATCTAGGTAAGGCAATATTCCACCAAGATGCATCGGCCAACCAGCGCCTAGCAACATGCATAAATCAATTTCAGCAGGTGTTGAAACAACGCCTTCATCAAGCATCATGCGCGCTTCTTCTGCCAGTGCAGTCAGTGCGCGAGAGCGAACTTGCTCTGCTGTAGATGCTTTATTTCCGGCAACAATCAAAGCAACTGCTTCTGGGTTAGCGATTAAGCCACCTTTGTCATCTTTGATGTAGAAGGTACGAATGCCGGCCTTAACCATGGCCGCCATTGTTGGAGAAATCCTGTAACGAGGTCCAAGATTCTTATTGAGTGTTTCAGAAACATGAAGGGCTACTCCTGGGCCTACTAGTCCAAGTAACTCAAATGGCGACATTGGAAAACCAATAGAACGCATAGCGTTATCGGCAACATCTGGGGGAGTTCCTTCATCCATTGCATCAGTAATTTCGCCCATGAAACGTGTGAGTAGACGATTAACAACGAATCCTGGAGCATCTTTGGTGATGACCATGGTTTTCTTTAGTTCTTTGCCTACATTTACAGCTGTGGCTGTTGTCGCATCATCTGTCTTGGTTGTGCGAGCAACTTCTAGTAGCGGCATGATGGCCACAGGATTAAAGAAGTGGAATCCAACAACTCGTTCAGGATTTTTCAATCCTTCGCTCATCGCTTCTACAGATAAAGATGATGTATTGGTAGCGAGTACGCACTCAGTCGAAACTATGTTTTCCAGTTTCTTAAATAGCTCTTGCTTGAGAGAGAGTTCCTCAAAAATTGCCTCGATAACAAAGTCGCATCCCGCAAAGACGCTTTGATCTGATGAACCTGAGACAAGAGCGGATAGTCGATCAGCGCTCTCTTGGGACATACGACGCTTTTCAACAAGTTTTGCTAATTCTGCACGAACCCAAGCAACACCTTTATCTGCGCGTGCTTGATCGATATCAGTCATAACAACTGGACACTTAAGATTTCGAACAAATAGGAGTGCGAGTTGTGATGCCATCAAGCCTGCGCCGACGACTCCAACTTTGGAAACTTTTCTGCCAAGGGCTGGCTTTGGGGCACCTTCAACTTTTTTGCGCTTCTTTTGAATCAAGTTAAAGGCATACAAGGATGCGCGCAATGGATCTGACATTGTCAGGTCTGCTAGGGCCTGATCTTCGGCGTCAAAACCACTTGATCGAGTTGCAGTTTTCGCCGCGGCGATAAGTTCTAGTGCGCGTGTTGGTGCTGCAATTTCTGCTCCACCATATTTCTTCAGGGCTGCAGCGCGACCAGTCGCAATTGCGCTGTCCCATGCAGGATCAGTTGAGAAATCTTTGCGTTCAATCTTTGTTGAACCACTCAGAACGGAGGCAGTAAATGCCACAGATTTTTCTAAGAAATCTGCTGGCTCGTACACCGCATCAACCACACCAAGTGAAAGCGCATCTTTTGCCTTCATCATTGTGTTGTTGTTCAGCGCATTGAGCATGATCACCTGTACTGCTTTTTCTGGACCGATTAACTTTGGAAGCAGTGTTGCACCGCCCCAACCAGGAACTAATCCGAGGAACACTTCTGGCAAACCTGTAAAGGCAGTCGATGCAAGCGTTCTATATGTACAGTGAAGGCCGACTTCAAGGCCTCCACCGAGTGCTAAACCATTGATAAAAGCAAAGGTAGGTATTTCAATCTCACCTAGTCGGCGAAATACATCGTGCCCGAACTTACCAATTGCTAATGATTGCTCGCGCTTATCTAGAAATGACAGTGCTGATAAATCGGCACCCGCGGCAAAAATAAATGGTTTTCCGGTAATTGCAATTGCCGCTGGCGCACTTGCAACCGCAGCAGTAATTGCTTCGTTAAGAGCCGCGAGTGATTTTGCGCCAAAAGTATTTGGACGAGTGTGATCTAGTCCGTTATCTAATGTGATTAATGCAAGTGTTCCCTTAAAACCAAATGGCGTGAGATCAACGGGACGCACAATTGCATTAGTGATGACTTCTTCAGGAGCACCTTCTGGAAGTGTGAGATCTGCAGGAATAGTCATTACTTAACGCCCTTCGTGAAGTGTGGGTTTTCCCAAATAATTGTTCCGCCCATACCTAGACCAATACACATCGTTGTGATTCCGTAACGAACTTCTGGGTGTTCTTCGAAACCGCGAGCTAAATTCAATGCAAGACGAACACCAGATGATGCAAGCGGATGTCCAACTGCGATTGCTCCACCCACTGGATTAACGCGAGGATCATCATCTGCAATTCCAAAGTGATCGAGAAATGCTAGAACCTGAACTGCAAATGCCTCATTGATTTCAAACAAACCAATGTCTGAAATAGATAAGCCAGCCTTTTTTAGCGCTTTCTCAGTTGCCGGTACTGGTCCATATCCCATAACTTCTGGTTCAACACCAGCGAAAGCAAAAGTGACGAGACGAGCTTTAATTGAAAGTCCTTTTTCCTTTGCAAAATCTTCACTTGCAAGCAATGAGACAGTTGCACCATCGTTTAAGCCGGCAGCATTTCCTGCAGTAACACGACCGGCAGGACGAAATGGTGTTTTGAGTGCAGCGAGTGCTTCCATAGTTGTTCCTGGACGAGGTGGTTCATCAACTGTTGCAACTCCCCAGCCAAGTTCAGCGCTTCGTGTTGCAGTTGGAATTAAATCTTTCTGAATCTTGCCTGCAGCGTATGCCTTTGCAGTTTTTTCTTGAGAACCAAGTGCATATTTATCAGCACGCTCTTTTGTAATTGCCGGAAAACGATCGTGTAAACGCTCTGCTGTGTTTCCCATAGCGAGTGCATCTTGTTCGACTATTTTCTCAGCTAGATAACGTGGATTTGGATCCATACCTTCGCCCATTGGGTGATTTCCCATGTGTTCGACACCGCCAGCAATTCCAACGTCGTAAGCGCCCATTGCAATTGATCCAGCGATTGTTGTCATTGCTGTTAATGCACCAGCACACCAGCGATCAATTGAATAACCAGGTACTGAGTTTGGAAGTCCTGCGAGGAGTGTTGCGCTACGACCAATATTCATTCCTTGATCACCGCTCTGTGTTGCAGCCGCAATTGCAACATCATCAATGTCAGTCGGAGCTACCTTTGGATTACGCTCTAATAAGCCACGCATTGCACGAACGATTAAATCATCGGCGCGAGTACCGGCGTATAAACTTCCGGCTTTTCCAAAGGGCGTGCGAACTGCATCTACTAAAACGACTGAGCGTGACATCTAAGGCTTCTCTCTATGAGCTCCTGCAATAGGTGCTCTTAGGTTACTGGTCAGTACGCAAAAGTAAAAGAATTGGTCTTTTCACTCAGCAGATTCAGGGGTTTCTACAACCGGAACTTCTCGAGGCTCGCGCTCAAGCAGGGCGGCGGCTACAAGTGGTGCCACTACATCGACTTGCCACTGACGTGCACCGAGATCGAGCATTGCTGTGCTCACCGCGTCAACATTTAAGTTCTGCAGCGAATCAGCAGGCGGTGCCCAACAGATACGCCTGATGATTTCCGGTGAGATTAAGTTTTCCGCAGGAATTGATAACTCTTGCGCAATTGTTTCTAAGGCAAATCGAGCATGTGTCAGTGGCGCGTATTTGTCAGTAAAGCGTTCTCTCCATAACTTAAGTGGCGGCAATGTATCTGCACCAGATTTCATCGGTGGCCACTGATCTTCGGGAGTATTTAAGGCCGCCTCTGTGGCAGATAGCCATGTGGGCATATTTTCTAGCCATCTAGCTCGCATGCCTATTGGACGTAAGGCTTTTTCGGCATCCTTTTTGGTCAATGGTTTGTGAATTGCAAATTCAATGATTGCAGCATCGTTTAGAAGTTTGCCACTTGCAATGTCATTTGCGCGTGCAATGTCATCTCGCGCATGCCATAGGTTCTTTATAACAATTAGTTGATCTCGTTTTTTAATCTTATGCATTCCAGAAGTTCGTCGCCATGGATCGATACGCGGGGGAGCAGCAGGAGCTAACAGAATTGAGGCAAATTCGGCTTCTGCCCACTTCCATTTATTTGATGAACTAAGAAGCTCATATATTTTTTGACGCAGTTCAATTAAGAGTTCGACATCTAAGGCTGCGTAATTTAGCCACTCTTTTGGAAGTGGGCGAATGGACCAATCAACTGCTGAATGCTCTTTTGCAAGTGTTACACCCATCAATGATTCAAGGAGTGGTCCCAAACCTACACGAGGCAATCCCGCGATTCGACCACCTAATTCAGTATCAAATAAGCGAGCTGGATTTATGCCAACTTCTCGCAAGCAAGGTAAATCCTGTGTGCTTGCATGCAAGATAACTTCATCGGTATTCAATAAATTGTTGAGTCGCACGAAGAGCTCGTGGCCTGGACCAAATGCAATGGGATCAATCAGATGAAGGCCACCGTTGGTTCGCTTAATTTGAATGAGATATGCACGAGCACTGTATTTGTAACCCGATGCCCTTTCGGCATCGACGGCAAAGGGGCCTGTGCCATTTTTTAATTCAACTAATGCAGATTCAAATTTTTCAGGGGTATCAATAACCTCCGGAACTCCGTGCGCTGGCGCCAATAACGGTACGGCAACAGGATCTTCTGTAGTTATTTCGCTCATAACTATTTACGTTTAGCAGATGTAATTGCCGAGACACCCTCTGGAATTGGAGGTAGGCCAGAAACTTCTGCAATTAAATTACACCAGCCCTCGATGTGCTTCATAAGTTCGCGAGGATCAGAAACGATTGGACTCCACGATGCACGAATCTCCATTTCGGATTCATCGTGACGCGGAGATAACTTTCCGAAAGAAGCACTTGAGACTCGAGTAACCGTCCCGCTGGGCGCGGTGAATTCACAGCCAGCATTCGTTATTGATTCGAGGAACCAGCTCCATCCAACTTCAGGCAACAATGGATCTTCTTGCATAACTGGATCAACATCTGCGCGTACAAAAGTCACACATCGGAATTCACCTTCCCACGTGTCCTGACCACCAGGTTCGTGTAACAGAACGAAGCGACCAGATGCAATTTCATCTTCAGCATCACCAAATAATCCGTTACTTACATCGGCTGAGAATGCGAAAGAGTAAGCTGCAAGTTTTTGTGGGGCAGGTACTTCTTCGAGAATGATTTCTGATCGTGGAGTAACAGATCGCAAGTGCTCAATTAACTTATCAAACTCAAATGATTCCACTGGCTAACTCTAAATCTCAACGCTCCAATTGCGTGGGAGGCAGGGCTGTACACTTCGTTGATGGCATCACTACTGGCTCTTTTATCTAGCGCTCTGTGGGGTGCAGCCGATTTCTTTGGTGGCACATTAAGTAAAAAGTACGCACCAATTGTCGTACTCGGCATGACACAAGCAATTGGTTTGTTATTTGGAATCACATTGGTGTTATTCAATGGTGATCTTTTTGGCGCGAATCCTCCACAAGCCTTTGGCGAAGGTGGCTATTTCTTTGCCGGTGCGCTTGCAGGTATTTCTGGCTACATAGGTTTGATTTGTTTGTACGCAGGTCTATCAACTGGTCGCATGGGCGTTGTTTCTCCCATCAGTTCTTTAAGCGCTGTCATTCCTTTAACTTTTGCACTTGTAACTGGTGAAGTTTTAACAACGGCTCAAGGTATTGGCGTGGTCGTTGCGTTAGCTGGTGCATTCTGTGCAAGTGGCCCCGAGTTATCACAAGGTTTATCTCCTAAACCTCTCTTTTTAGCACTGGGCGCAGCTGCAGGTTTTGGAACAGCGATGACGTTTATGTCAATCGGTTCTGAGTCGAGCGCTTTAATGACAATGGTCATGATGCGAGCAACAACATTTCTGGTAACGATTACATTAGTTATCAGATTTAGAACAATTGGTAATTTCACCAAAGCAGAGATTCCAGTATTGATCTTTGTAGGTATTGCAGATTTTTCTGCCAATCTTTTACTGGGAGTTGCAACAAATTTCGGATTAGTCTCACTTGTTATGGTTTTAGGATCGATTTATCCGATAGTTACCGCACTCATGGCTTATCTGTTTCTACACGAGCGCTTACATAAAGTTCAATATGTTGGTATTGCCCTAGCTGTCGCAGGTGTTGCTCTTATTTCAGCGTCTTAAACTCCGCAGTATAAAAAGTAGTATCGGCTACAACGCTCTTGCTCACATTCTCCGCTAAAGATAAATACTTCTTGTAATCCAAGAGATCTGCCCCGCCACTTGCTTGCGTAACGCTGAGTTCGAGTACATCTACCACCTTGTGATCAAGTAGGTATGAAATAAAAGATGCGCCACCTTCGATAAGAATGTTCTCACCGAACTCTTGGCGGGCTTTCTGCAAAGCATCCCTTGGATCAAGATTCCAGACATGCGCTTTCGGCAGATTTGGATGTGATTGTTTTGAAACTACGACTAGAGGCACTGGCGTTTTTGAATAGGGTTCATTGCGAGCCGTGTTTCCACCGATGATGATGCAATCGACCGTGCGGCGGCGTTGTAAAAAGGTAGCCCTATCGGCTGCGGAAGTGACTTCCTTGGAAGAACCGCTGAGCGTGCTGGAGCCATCTGCACCAACAACGATTGTGGCAACGATGCTCATCTGTGACTCCCTCTGCGCTGCCGCTTAAATGTCAGTCCCTATCTTTATCGTAAGGCTCATGATCATTGACTGCGATACATGTATAAAAAAAGACATCGAGTGTTCAGATTGCGTTGTCTCATTCTTTATTGGCACACCGCAAAAAACTGAGATATCTCCACAGATGCACACGGCACTTACACTCTTGGCATCACGAGAAATCAGCAAAGAGCTCAAATTTGAACCACCAGGGCAACAGGTCCAAGCGGGCTAATAACTCGCGTAAATCCCACATTCTGCGGCTTTTCACAGGCTCACAGGCGCATTTGAGGTTGAGGCGCGCTCTTATGACAGGTTAACCTCTTGACCATGCATTTCAAGAGCAAGCGTGCGGCAATCACTGCCGTGCTCTCTGGCGCTTTGATCTCCTCCTTACTCCTAGCACCAGAAGCGCAAGGCGCACCGACTCTGGCTGAAATCCAAGCCAAAGTTCGCCAGCTAGAAGAAGATGCAACTGCTGCAGCTGAAGGTGCCCAGGAAGCAAAAGTTAAATTAGCTTCCTTGAACAAAACTCTTACGGGAATCAAACAAAAAGCGGCGGTTCAAGGAGAAAACGTCTCTGAACTCTCTAAATCACTCGGTGCCATTGCAATTGACCAATACAAAAATGGTGGCCTAAGCCAGAGTCTTGAACTCTTATTCTCTTCAGATCCAACACTGTATTTATCTGCCGCGGGCTCATTAGATGCACTCACTCGACGTAAATCAATTCAGCTAAACAAGTTTGAAGCCGCCGAGCAACGACTCAATGCGACAACTCTTACAGTTGCAGACAAAGTTGCACTTATAGCCGCAGCCCAAAAGAAGTATCAAGCGCAAGCGCGATTGGCTCAATCAAAATTAGAAGAAGCCGAAAGATTATTGGCACAACTTAAAAAAGAAGATAGAGAGCGTCTGGCTCGTCTGGCTGAAGAACAAGAAAACGCAGATCAGATTTCTTCATTGGCCGCTGCCAAGAGTGCAAGTGGCGTCTCGGGTCGAGCAGGTATCGCGTTGAAATATGCACTCAAACAAATCGGTGACAGATATGTCTTTGGGGCCGATGGAATGACAACATGGGATTGTTCTGGATTGACCATGAGAGCTTTTCAAGCAGCAGGAGTCTCGCTTCCGCATTCATCGGCCGCTCAATTTAAATATGGAAAATCAGTCAGTAGATCAAATCTGCGTGCAGGTGACTTAGTCTTCTTTGGTTCTCCAATTTCTCACGTAGGAATTTACTTAGGCGGCAACAAAATGGTCCACGCACCTCGATCAGGTTCACGAGTGAAGGTAGCAACCATGGATATGGGTCGAAAAAAATTCAGAGGTGGCAAACGTTTATAAGAAAATTCTCTTGGTCACAAATGATTTTGGTCCACGCGCAGGCGGAATCGAAACCTTTGTAATTGGGCTAGTTGAGAGAATTTCGGGCCATCAAGTAATTGTCTTCACATCTCAGCAAGGCGACACAGCTGCTTACGACCAGCATTGGCTAGATAAATTTGGAGTTAAAGTCATTCGCGATCGAAGCAAGATTTTGCTTCCGTCGTGGCGAGCAACGCGGGCAGCAAAAGAAATCGTACGTGCACATGCAATAGATACCGTTGTATTTGGTGCTGCAGCACCGCTTGCGCTCATGAGCACTTCTTTGCGCAAGTCGGGAGCAAAGAAAATAATTGCGTTAACTCACGGCCATGAAGTGTGGTGGGCGAGAATTTTCCCTTTCAGTTTGGCGATGAAACGAATTGGAAAAGGTGTAGACCATCTTACGTACTTGGGCGATTTCACTCGCCGAGCAATCTCTAAAGCACTCACAGATAAAAGCATTAGCGAAATGGTCAAAATTGCGCCGGGCATAGATACTGCGCACTTCATTCCGCAACCTGATGCAATGCAGAAAAGAAAAGAACTAGGGCTCCAAGATAAGAAAGTAATCATTAGTGTTGGTCGACTGGTGCACCGCAAAGGGCAAGACAAGCTCATAGAGGCGATGCCAAATATCTTGAAGAAAGTACCGAATGCCCACCTTCTTTTAGTGGGAGAGGGGCCTTACAAGAATCACTTAGAGAAACTAGTCAATAAGTTATCGATAAAAGATAACGTTACATTTGCTGGAAGAATCAAGTACGACAATCTACCTAGTTACTTATCAGCAGCCGATTTATTTGTAATGCCATCTCGATCAAGATTTTTTGGTCTAGAAGTTGAAGGATTGGGAATTGTTTATCTTGAAGCCAGCGCCTGTGGAATTCCAGTTATTGCCGGCAATTCTGGGGGAGCACCGGATGCGGTACTGCAGGGAGTCACCGGATTGTGTGTAGATGGCACTAACGTCGCAGCAATCGCTTCGGCTGTCATTGAAATTTGTAGTGATGCAGAGCGCGCTTCAAATATGGGTGCTGCTGGCCGTAATTGGATTGTCGATCAGTGGCGTTGGGATATTTGGTCAAAAGAGTTTAACTCTTTACTAGTTAGTTAAGAGTCCGACTTTCTTCGCTGCAAGAATCGCTTGAATTCTGTTTTTTGAATCTAACTTTCTGTAGATAGATGCCAAATGAGTCTTAACGGTAGCTTGGGTTATGAATAATTCAAGGCCGATGTCGGTGGCGCTTAGCCCATCTGAGAGTTTTTCAAGAACCTGTAATTCACGGATGGTCAGAGTATTTGCTTCGTGAACTTTCTTCATAACTAGAGAAATACCCTGCGCGCTAAATGATAACGGCGCAATGTAAGAGTGTTCAATCGCTGATATGAGCTCGGCAAGGGGAGCGCTTTTTTCAACAAAAGCACTCGCTCCAGATTTCATTACTGTGAGCAGAAAATCTTGTGCCGAATTTAGGGTCAGTACGACGATACCGATTCGATTTGAAATCGAGCGCGCCCATCGAACTATTTCTAATCCATTCCCATCGGATAAGGAGAGGTCTACGACAATAACTTGTGGATTTGTGTGAGCAATTCGTGCACGCGCTTCCGAAACTGTACTTGCCTCGCCAACGCAGACATGACCTGCCCGTGAAAGAGCAGTTTTTATTCCCGCTCTAACGCTTTCGTGGTCATCAATTACTAAAACAGAGAGTTGTTGCTTCATGAAGGAATTGAAATGAAATAATTCGTTCCGAGTTCATTACTTGTCACAGTGAGCTCACTTTCGATAGAAGTACAGCGCTCCTTGATTCCACGAGTTCCATAACCAGACGGAGTTAGTGGATCGATTCCCTTCCCGTTATCTCGATAGGAGTAGGTACTTCCATTCTGACTTTTTTGGATAGTTATTTCTATAACGCTAGCCCCAGAGTGCTTAATTGAATTTCGAAGAAGTTCTCTGGAGATCGCCAGGATCTGTTCCTGTATGACTTCAGTGTGTTTGCAATTCTCTAGTTCAAGCTTTAGCTCAACAGCACTGTGTGAATCTGCTATTAAGGTGCGAAGTGAGCTCTCTAAACTGCCGGAATTGTCGGAGCGCAGATTAAATATTTCATCGCGAACTCTTGCAATCATGCCAGAGACAGAAAAGATTAAATTACGGAGCTCGATTCGTGTAGTAGCAGAGGTATCTGCTGCTGCCAGCAAGAGATCGAGAGAGTATGAAAGCGCGACAAGATCTTGTGCGATTCCATCATGTAATTCTTGAGCGATTTTTATTCGCTCAGTTTGCGTCAATTACTTTTCAAAGAGGGCAGCAATTTCAGCTGCGAATTCTTTTCCAATCACATGGCGCTTCAATGAGAGTTTGGCTGTGAGTTGTCCACCAGCGATAGTGAAATCGGTAGGCAAAATCGTAAACTTACGAATTGACTCCGCTTTACTTACCGCTTTGTTGGCTTCATCAACTGCAGTTTGAATGACAGAAATCAGGTCCGGATCATTAGCCAGTTCTGCTAACGATGCACCATCTTTCTTATTCGCAGTGATCCAGCTCTTCAGCGCATCTTGATCAATTGTAATCAATGATGCGATAAATGGTTGGTTATCTCCAACAACCATGCACTGACTGATTAGTGGATGTGCGCGCAATCTATCTTCGAGCACAGCAGGGGCAACATTCTTTCCACCTGCAGTAACAATAAGTTCTTTCTTTCGGCCAACGATGTAAAGGAATCCCTCTTCATCTAACTTGCCAAGGTCTCCGGAATGAAACCAACGTTCGCCAGAAAAAACTTCTGCGTTTGCGGCGTCGTTTTTCCAATATCCCTGCATGACGATTGGTCCTTTAATAAGAACTTCGCCGTCTTCTGCGATTTTAATTGTTGTGCCTGGGATTGGTCGGCCAACTGAGCCCACCTTAATTTTGTTTGTGAGGTTAAGTGTTGCACCCGCTGTTGTTTCTGTAAGTCCGTAGCCTTCAAGAATTGTTATTCCTGCACCACGATAGAAATGTCCAAGGCGCTCACCAAGAGGTGCTCCACCAGAAATGGCTGCTTCGACTCGTCCACCTAAACCTGTACGAATCTTTGAATAAACAAGTTTGTCGAACAAGCCGTGCTTGAGGCGAAGTGAAGTAGATATCTTTCCGCTTTCAACACCTTTGCTATATGCAATAGCAATTTCAGCAGCTTTTCTAAAGATTTTGCCTTTTCCTGCTGCCTCTGCCTTTGCTTCAGCACCGTTGTAGACCTTCTCAAAAATACGTGGAACTGCAAGAACGAATGTTGGTTTAAATGAAGCAAGGTCAAATGGCAAACGACCAACTGGATCGCTGCAATGTGCCAAGTGCAGACCTGCAGCAACTGAACCGATTTGCACCATACGTCCGAATACGTGCGCAACAGGCAAGAACAAGAGTGTTGAACCGCCAGGCTTTAAGAAGAGATCATTTGCTGCTTGCACGACGTTTCCACACTCAGATAAGAAGTTAGCGTGCGTAAGTTGAACACCTTTTGGCTTACCTGTTGTTCCAGATGTATAGATAAGCGTTGCAAGTGTTTCAGGAAGCAGTGCATTTCTGCGCTTTTCAATCTCTTCATCACTTACTGATGCTCCGTCGTACTCAAGAGTCGCAAGAACATTCTCAGTCATTGTCCAGACACGCTTTGTGTGTGCAGGTTGAACGGTCTTTACTAAGTCTCGTAGCGCAGGTGTTTCAACAATAATTGCAACAGAGCCTGAGTCACTGAGGATCCACTCAATCTGTTCAGCCGAAGATGTGTCATAAATTGGAACAACACAACCACCTGCATACCAAATTGCGAAATCAAGAATCGTCCACTCATAACGAGTGCGCGACATAATCGCGACACGATCGCCAATGTTTATGCCCGCTGCAATTAATCCTTTCGCAGTGGCACGAACTTCAGCTTCGAATTCTTTAGCAGTAACGCTCTGCCATCCGTCTCCAAGTGGACGTGAGAGCATGATGCGTTCAGGTTCAAACCATGCGCGTTCAGCAACAAGGTTTGTAAGGTTTCCAGCAGTGGCATTGGGCACGATGGCCGGGATTGAGATCTCGTTCATGCGGCTAACGCTAGCGCTCCTGGGTTATTTTGCGGAAGAGGGGTTACTTGACGGTAGCCTGTGCCCATGAGCGAACTAAGCACTTCAACAATCACCATAGACGCACCCATTGATGCCGTCCGTGCCATTCTCTTTGACCTAGGGTCCTATCCGGAGTGGTCAACTGCGATTAAGAGCGCAGAAGTAAAAGAAACTGATGATCAGGGTCGAGCAACGAGTGTCAAAGTTTCTATTGATGCCGGCATGATGAAGGACCGAGTGCTCCTTAACTATGACTGGTCTGCGGCGCCAGAGCGTCTTGAGTTTTCAATGGAGGATGCAGATCTTTTGACCGCAATGAATGGCGCGTACATAACTAAAGCAATCGATGCGGATACCACGTCAGTAACTTACGAACTAGGCGTTGAAGTCTCAATGCCAATTCCAGCGATGATGCGGACTAAGGCGGAAAAAGCGACTATTGATCAAGCGCTCGCTCAGCTAAAAGCACACGCTGAAAACTAATTCACTTAAACACACCCATGTCACTGACAATCGGAATTGACGTTGGTGGAACAAAGCTTTTGGGTGGCGTTGTAGATGCCGAAGGTAATGTTCTTACGCACATTCGAAGTGAAACTCCGCGCGAAGGTGGTCGCAAACTCACCCAAAGGATCGCAGATCTGGCTAAAGAGTTAATTGCAGGTCAGTCAATCCAAGCAGTTGGTTTATCTGCTGCAGGTTTTGTTTCATCAGATAGAAAAACAATGCTTGCCGCTCCCAATATTGCAGATTGGAATGGCGTTAATCTCGACAAAGAGTTACAAGAATTAATTGGCCTGCCAGTAATCATCGAAAACGATGCAAATGCAGCAGCATGGGGCGAAGCCAAATTTGGAGCAGGCAAGAATCAAGATCACGTTATGTTGCTAACTATTGGCACAGGTATTGGTGGCGGATTAGTTGTTAATGGAGAACTTCATCGCGGTGCTTTTGGAGTGGCTGCTGAATTTGGACACCTACGTGTAGTTCCTGAAGGGCACTTGTGTGGTTGTGGTGCACGTGGATGTTTCGAACAGTACGCATCCGGTAACGCTTTGTTGCGCCATGCGCGCGAAGCAATCGCCGCAAGTCCAGAACTAGCGCGAAATTTATTGGCTCGCGGCGATGGAAGCGTCAATGGATTAACAGGAGCCGCTGTCACCGATGCAGCCCGTGATGGAGATCCCGTGGCACTTGCTGCCTTTAATACAACTGCACAGTGGTTAGGTGCAGGCATTGCATCGCTTAGCGTCATTCTTGATCCACGTTGTGTAATCATCGGCGGGGGAGTAATTGATGCAGGAGATATTTTGCTTAAACCAACTCGTGAAGCTGTTGCTAGATATATGCCTTTTGCGGGAAAGCATCCATACCCAGAAATAATTTCGGCAGCCCTTGGAAATAAAGCTGGACTTATTGGTGTCTCGGACTTAGCAAGACGCTAGTTACAACTCGACTCCGTCATCTCGATTGTTTTCTTGTCGCAGCCATCTTCTAATTGCGATACGTGCACTCTGAATAAAATTTCGCAACCCCGGCCACGATGGATTTGGTTGCTCGAAGTGATTCTCATCTACTGCAGAAGCGCGTTCTAAATCATCTAAGTAAGTATTTGGAGTTGATTCATCGAGTGATAAACCTGCAACCATGGATTCAAACTCCGAGTTGATGAGATCCATCTCATCATCACTGGGATCCTTTGGTGTTGGGGTATCGCTCACGCTCAAATAGTGGCACAGTGGCGGGTATCCACTAAATTAGGAGCAGACATTTTCCAGCGGTGGCGAAGGAGGAGTGCGGTGAAGTTAAACGTTAACAATCTTCCTTACGGCGTCTTGCGCGCATTCCTGACACCATTTTTGATGCTGGCCTTTCGCCCAAAGGTAAAAGGGCTTCGAAATGTTCCGGCAAATGGTCCAGTAATAATCGCCAGCAACCACCTGTCCTTTAGCGATTCAATTTTTATGCCACTGGTTGTTCCGCGCAAAGTTACTTTTCTTGCGAAGTCTGAGTACTTCACATCTCCCGGCCCCAAAGGCTTGCTTAAAAAATTAACCTTTATTGCTTTGGGACAAGTTCCTGTTGATCGCTCTGGTGGACGACGCAGTGAAGCTGCCCTAATTACGGGCTTACAGGTTTTAGCAAACAATGAGTGCCTGGGTATTTATCCCGAAGGAACTAGATCACCAGATGGACGCCTCTATAAAGGCAGAACAGGAATAGCTCGCTTAGCAATTGAATCTGGCGCACCAATTATTCCTGTAGCGATGTTTAATACGGAAAAAATTCAACCAACTGGAAAAGTTGTCCCAAAGATTATGCGTGTGAAGATGGTTTTTGGCGAGGCTATGCACTTCGAAGGCGATTCATCTGATTTACTGTATTTGCGCGATGTTACTGATCAGATTATGAAAAAAATTCAAGAGTTGTCTGGCCAAGAGTATGTAGATATTTATGCAAGCCGCAGAAAAGATGAGCTAAAGGAAGAATCCGAGGATTAATTCTCTAATTCACTTCGCTGCACAAGGTAGTTACACGTTGGACACTTTGGTCCTGCATCAGGAAAGTCACCTTCTAAAACGTTGATTAAATCTTCAATTAACGCCATGAATTGAGCTTCATTACGTTCAACTGGCAAGTAATGCTGCGCGGCAAAGAATCCTTGCTTTTCTTTGATATCAAAAGCCGCATTCGGATTCCAAACTAGTAGTCCTATGGTGGCAACACTTACGGGGTTGCCCTGTAACGGATTTTCAAGAGAGTGGGCGTAGGCTTCTAATTGCGGTGCATAAAACTCGCCGTTATCGCGCGAGCTATCTGAAACTTTGCAATCAATGAGTGCCACGGTGCCATCTTCATTAGATGCGACTAGGTCATATTTTCCGCGGATGTGCCATCTGGTTTCAAAACCGTTGATTTTCATTGGTTTGCTCTTTACCCAGCCACCCCATTGCGTAACTTTTCCGGCTCGAAGTGATGGATCTAGATCCTGCATAGAGGCTCCACGAAAATGCTTCTCCTGCAAATCCGCCAAAGTTCCAACCAGGGGAAATGCTCCAGGCATTGTTACTTTGAACCAGTATTTGATCCATAAACATCTTTTACATGTAGATAATCCAAATGTGAGATCAGATGGTGAGATGAATTCGGTGGCGGGCGCTGCTGGTTTCTTCATAAACCTATCTTCCCTTTAAGCACTGACAATTGCAGATATTAGAACTGATATTCCAAGAATTATCATCACAATTCCACCTGTTGCGCGTAATTTCTCTAATCGCTTGGCATCAGTGGCTAGCCATTGGCGAGCGGTACCGGCTAACAAACCCCACGTGCCATCTGAAACAAAAGCCAGAATTGAAAACACTGCACCAAGGAAAATTAATTGAAGCGCAACATTACCTTTCTCGCGATCCACAAATTGCGGCAAAACAGCTGCATAAAAAACTAATCCCTTTGGATTAAGTGCACCAACCCAGAATCCATCGCGCATAGATCGCGCAACACCGGGTGCAATATCTCCTTGATTTCGCATATCTTCGGCGTGAGTTCTTCTCTGGCGAATTGCTTCAATCCCCAAATACATTAAGTACAAACCGCCACCCCATTGGATTGCCGCGTATGCAAGATCTGATCTTTGAAGAATTGGACCTAATCCGATGGCCACCATTGTTGATAGTGCGAAGGCGCCCGTGACATTTCCAGCAACCGTAAAGACTGCCGTCTTTCGACCCCATGCAATAGCTCTGGCAATAACAAATAAAACACTTGGCCCCGGCGCCAAGATGATTACCATCGCGGCCACGATGTATTCAGGTAGCCGCGATGGAATCACCATATCTTTAACTTACTTACTTATTTGCGTAAGTTGGAGAGTGCGTTTAACACCCGATGACCAACAACGGCAACCAAGGTTGCGTTGATGATTCCGTTGAATGTGTAATCACCTTGAGTCCAAGAGATATCTGCAATACCAATGATTAGTGCAGAACCTGCGATCAAGAGATTAGTTGAGTTAGCAAAATCAACTCGACTATCAATCCAGATACGCGCGCCCAGTACGCCAATCATTCCGAATAGCGCAACACCCACGCCACCGAGTGCACCAACTGGTGTCGCACTCAGTACTGCACCAAATTTTGGTGAGAGTGAAAGAAGGATTGCACCAATGCCTGCGATCCAATATGCCGCTGTCGAATAGACGCGAGTTGCTGCCATAACACCGATGTTTTCAGCATATGTAGTTGTACCTGAACCACCACCTGCGCCAGCAAGTGTTGTTGCAAGTCCATCGGCCATCAGGGCATTACCCATTTGATCATCAAGATTCTTGCCAGTCATTGCAGAAACTGATTTAACGTGTCCGACGTTTTCTGCAATCAAAACCAAAACTACTGGCAAGAAGAGAACAATCGCTTTTGAATCAAATGTAGGTGATGTAAATGAAGGCAGTGCAACCCATGAAGCAGAGCTGATTGCATCAGTCTTTACATCTCCCATTGCTAGAGCAATTACATAGCCAATAATTAGACCAACAAAGATGCTGATTCGATTAAGAAATCCCCGAGATACTGCCGATACAACACCGATTGATGCAAGAGTGATAATTGCAATCATTGGTCCTGCTACGAAGTTGTTTTTTGCAGCACCTGCAAGGTTAAGGCCAATAACCATAACAATTGTTCCTGTTACAACAGGAGGCAAGAGCCAGTTAATCCAGCCAATACCTGCTTGGCGAACAATCAAGCCAACGGCTGCAAGGATTAAACCGGTGACAACAACTCCACCTAATGCCGCGCTCATTCCGCCACCTGTTTGTGCAGCAGCGATAGGAGCTAAGAAAGCAAAGGATGAACCTAGATAACTTGGAACTTTATTCTGCGTGATAATGAGGAATAGAAGAGTTCCGATTCCAGAGAAGAGCAGAGTTGTAGTTGGTGGGAAACCAGTGATGATTGGGACGAGGAAAGTTGCACCAAACATTGCAGCAATGTGCTGCACGCCAACACCGATCGTGCGTGGCCATGTAAGGCGCTCATCTGTGGATACGACATCTCCGTGGGCAATGTTCTTTCCATTGCCGTGAAGTTTCCATGAGAGCAGGGACATAGTGTTCCTTCCATTTGCGGGCTAGATAAACGCCCTAAAGAGGCGGGGAAGGCCGTCTACAAGGGTAGAACTGGGGCAAGAGTGCCCAGCGTCTACGCCACGCCGAATCTGCCGATCCTTAGCGAGGCGAGTTGGCAAATGCGGCCAGTATCGGGTTAACTATCGCATCGTTATATCGAATCGATATATCTTCGGATAGGTCAATACATCGGTGCCGCAGAGAAGGGGGAGATGCAATGCGCTCGCGCAGTGAATCACTTGAATTCGCACTCCTTGGCCTTCTATCTCAGAGCCCTCTTCATGGATATGAGTTGCGCAAAAGAATGTCTGCAATTTTTGGTCCGTTTCGCGCACTCTCATTTTCGGTCTTGTACCCACAACTACGCAGAATGACTGAAGCCGGACTAATTAGCGCATCAGATGCGGACACAGATCGGCGCTCGCGAATCGTTTATCAGATAACGACAAAAGGTAAGAAACGTTTTGAAACTTTGGCCGAAACAGTTAGCCCCGATACATGGGAAGACGAAGGTTTTGAAATTCGCTTTGCATTCTTTGGTCCAACATCGACTAAGAATCGTGTTCGAATTTTGGAAGGCCGGCATCGTCGGTTGAAAGAGAAAGCAGAAATTCTACGTGGAGAGCTCGAGAAGTCTCCCGTGGGAATCGATAAGTATCTCGAAGAGTGGCGTCGTCACTCTTTGGAATCAGCACAGCGAGAAATCGACTGGCTGGAAGACATGATCAAAACCGAGAGGAAATAGAGTGAAAATAACAACCGGTAAAGGCGATATCCGAGTTGCAATAGTTGGCGTTGGAAACTGCGCTAACTCTCTAGTTCAAGGCGTGACCTATTACAAGGATGCTGCTGGCGACCAAGAGATTCCAGGACTGATGCATGCTGTTGTGGGCGGATACCACATAAGCAATGTTAAGTTCGTTGCAGCTTTCGATGTAGATAAGAAAAAAGTTGGTCTAGATATGGCAGATGCCATCTGGGCTAGCGAGAACAACACAATCAAATTCGCAAATGTTGATAAGACAGGCGTTGAAGTTCTACGCGGCGTAACTCATGACGGCCTAGGTCGTTATTACCGCGAAACAATTGAAGAATCGTCTGCAACGCCAGTAGACGTTGTTGCAGTACTCAAGGAAGAGCAAGTGGATGTTCTCATCTGCTACCTACCTGTGGGTTCAGAAGTTGCAGCGAAGTTCTACGCGCAGTGCGCAATTGATGCAGGATGTGCATTCGTTAATGCCCTTCCAGTTTTCATTGCTTCAGATCCAGTATGGGAAAAGAAGTTTGCCGATGCTGGAATACCAATTGTTGGCGATGACATTAAGAGCCAAGTTGGAGCAACAATTACTCACCGCATCATGGCTAAGTTGTTCCAAGATCGCGGAGTGCACCTAGATC
>CAZNWM010000009.1:0-29325 GCA_964576975.1 uncultured Candidatus Planktophila sp. | reverse complement strand
AATACCTTAAATCTCACGCGTATCCACCGCAAATAAGAGATTTAAATTACGTATTTTGTGGGAAACCTAAATTAATTCCACCGTGACTTGGATCAAGCCATCTACTTGTCACAACTTTTCCACGAGTAAAGAAGTGAACACCTTCGGTGCCGTGTGCATGGCTGTCACCGAATAATGAATTCTTCCAACCACCAAATGAGTAATACGCCATTGGCACTGGAATAGGAACGTTGATTCCAACCATTCCAACTTCAACTTCGTTTTGATAACGGCGAGCTGCGCCTCCATCATTTGTAAAGATTGCAGTTCCGTTTCCGTATTGATGTGAATTTACGAGCGCTAGTGCTTCGTCGTATGACTTCACGCGAATAACACTGAGAACAGGGCCGAAAATTTCATCGGTATAGATAGACATCTTTGGTGTCACGTGATCAAAAAGTGTTGGTCCAAGCCAGAAACCATTTCCGCCAGGATTTACTGTGCGGCCATCAACAACAATTGTGGCACCTTCTTTTTCGCCCGCATCAACGTATGACGCAACTTTGTCGCGATGCACTTGTGTAACAAGTGGACCCATGTCCGCGCCCTTTGTTCCATCGCCAGTCTTTAACTTAACTGCGCGCTCTTTAATCTTTGCAACTAACGCATCCGCTACTGGTTCGACAACAACGAGTGCTGAAATCGCCATGCAACGCTCGCCAGCAGATCCAAAGCCCGCGTTGATTGCAGCGTCCGCTGCTAAATCTAAATCAGCATCTGGCAGAACAACCATGTGATTCTTTGCTCCACCAAGTGCCTGTACGCGCTTTCCAGATTTTGTTCCGGTTTCATACACATACTTGGCAATTGGAGTTGAACCGACGAATGAAACAGATTTGATTCCTGGATGAGTCAGGATTGCATCAACAACTTCTTTGTCTCCGTGTACAACGTTAAATACACCATCTGGCAATCCTGCTTCTTTCCAGAGTTGGGCTAAGAACATCGCAGCGCTTGGATCTTTTTCAGATGGCTTTACGATGACTGTATTTCCGCAGGCAATTGCAACTGGGAAGAACCACATCGGAACCATTGCTGGAAAATTAAATGGAGAGATGATTGCTACTGGGCCGAGTGCCTGGCGAATTGAATAGACATCCACACCGGTTGAAACTTCCTCTGAAAATCCACCCTTAAGCAAGTGTGGAATTCCGCAAGCAAATTCAACAACTTCGAGTCCACGTGTAACTTCACCGGCAGCATCGCTGAGAACTTTTCCGTGCTCGGCAGTAATTAGTGCTGCAATTTTTTCTTTGTTTGTATTAACTAATTCGCGAAATGCAAACAAAACATTGACGCGCTTAGTGAGCGAACTGTGGCGCCATTCAGCAAAGGCATCTGTGGCAGCTTTTACTGCGACATCAACTGTTGCTGCAGTACCAAATGCAACCTTCTTTGAAACATCGCCTGTTGCGGGATTAAAAATTTCCCCATGGCGTTTTGCCGAATCATCGAAAGTTTTTCCGTTTATCCAATGCGTAATCTCGCTCATAGACGCACACTATCCGAGGGCATTATGCTTTCGCTATTCAGTGTTGAAGGGGAGTCTTTTTCGTGTCCAGTCCACAGGCAGATCCAAAAAAAGGTGCCGCAGTAACGGCGGCTGACCATGCATATGTTTTCCATTCATGGTCTGCGCAAGGACAAATTAATCCTCTTCCCGTAGCCGGCAGCGCTGGTTCACGTTTTTGGGATTACGAAGGCAAGACTTATTTAGATTTTTCTTCACAACTTGTATTCACAAATATTGGTCACCAACATCCAAAAGTTGTTAAAGCAATTCAAGATCAAGCAGCAACACTTACAGCCCTTGCCCCGCAGCATTCAAATGATGCACGTAATGAGGCAGCACAACGAATTGTCGAACTAGCTGGCGGACATTTCCGTAAAGTTTTCTTCACAAACGGTGGCGCAGATGCAGTTGAAAATGCAATCCGCATGGCGCGCTTGCACACAAACAAACACAAAGTTTTATCAACGTATCGTTCGTATCACGGCAACACTGGCTCTTCGATAAATGCAACTGGTGACCCACGTCGTTTCCCAAATGAATACAGCTTTGGTCACGTTCACTTCTGGGGCCCATATCTTTACCGTTCTGCATTTCAAGCAACTACCGAAGCAGAAGAGTGTGAGCGCGCACTTGCTCACCTAGAACAAATGATTATCTTTGAAGGTCCAAACACAATTGGAGCAATCTTGCTCGAATCAGTTGGCGGAACCGCAGGCGTACTTGTCCCACCTAAGGGTTATCTCGAAGGACTTCGTGCATTGTGCGATAAGTACAAGATTATGTGGATCGCCGACGAAGTTATGTCTGGATTTGGTCGCACGGGCAAATGGTTTGGATACCAACACTCTTCAGTTATTCCTGATTTGATTACATTCGCTAAGGGTGTGACTTCTGGTTATGTCCCACTTGGTGGCGTAGTTATTTCAGAGGCAATCTCAAATACATTTAATGATCGCGCATTTCCTGGCGGACTTACTTATTCAGGACATCCACTTGCATGCGCCACAGCGGTTGCAACCATTGATGTTATGAAAGAAGAGAAGATGCTCGAGAACGCCACCATGATTGGTGAAAAAGTTCTTGGTCCTGGACTTGTTGAATTAGCAAAGAAGCACAAAGTTATTGGCGATATTCGTGGCGGTGGTGTTTTCTGGGGAATCGACATCGTTACAAGTCGCACAACCCGTAATCCAATGGCTGCATACGGTGGCACAAGTCCTGAGATGAATGAACTTGTTGCTGCATGTAAAGCTGCAGGTTTAATGCCATTTAATAACTTCAACAGAATTCACTTGTGCCCACCATGCAACATCTCAGTTGAAGATGCGAAGTTGGGTCTTGAGATGCTTGATAAAGCACTCGAATCTGTTGCTAAGTATTACAAAGAATAGATACCGGGAATAAATACCGGGAGTAAATTTAAACGTTAAAGCGGAACTCGACTACGTCGCCGTCGGCCATTACGTAATCTTTGCCTTCCATTCGAACTTTGCCTTTTGACTTTGCTTCGGCAACAGAGCCTGCTTCAAGCAGATCATCGAATGAAACAATTTCAGCTTTAATAAATCCTTTTTGGAAATCTGTATGAATAACACCAGCTGCCATCGGTGCGGTGTCACCTTTATGAATTGTCCATGCGCGAGTCTCTTTTGGTCCAGCAGTTAAATACGTTTGCAGTCCAAGTGTGTTAAATCCAACGCGAGCAAGAGTTGCAAGACCAGGTTCCTTTAGGCCGATTGATTGCAATAACTCGAGTGCGTCTTCATCACTGAGTTCTACGAGCTCGGACTCTGTCTTTGCATCGAGGAAAATCGCTTCAGCCGGTGCAACGAGAGCCGCTAATTTTTTCTTTAACTCTTCATCACCGAGTTCGGATGCATCTACGTTAAACACATATAAGAATGGTTTTGCAGTAAGCAAGTGAAGTTCTTTGAGTTCGGGTAAATCTATTTTGCTAGACGATAGAGGTTTGCCACTTTGCAGATGCGCTTCGGCTGCTTTCATCGCATCCAAGACGCTCTGGCGCTCTTTGTTGACTCGAGCTTCTTTTTCAATGCGTGGCAGAGCTTTTTCAAGTGTCTGTAAATCCGCGAGCGCTAGTTCGGTATTAATTGTTTCCATATCACTTGCTGGATCAATCTTTCCGTCAACGTGAACAACATCGCCATCGTTAAATACTCGGATTACTTGGCAGATTGCATCTGTTTCGCGGATGTTGGCTAGAAACTTATTTCCAAGTCCGGCACCTTCAGATGCACCTTTAACAATGCCTGCAATATCTACAAATGAAAGAGCTGCTGGAAGAATTTTTTCTGAGCCATAAATCTCTGCAAGCTTTGGCAAGCGATCATCAGGAACACCAACAACGCCGACATTTGGTTCGATAGTTGCAAAGGGATAGTTCGCGGCAAGAACATTGTTCTTAGTCAACGCATTAAAAAGGGTGGACTTGCCCACATTTGGCAGTCCGACGATTCCGATTGAGAGGCTCACGAGGAGTAGAGCCTACGCGCCTTCGTCAGTGGTTACTGCCACGATATGCCTATGTCAGACGCAACCGTGACCCTTCTCATCGGCCTAGCCATTGGCATAGCCCTTGGTTTCGTCATTGCCACCCTGAAATCTCGCGCAGCCAATGCCAGTTCAGTTGGTGCGCAAGCACAAGTGAAGATGCTCACCGAACAATTAGCTTCTGCGCAAACTCAGCAAAACAACACCGTGCGCCTTGATGAAGTTCTCAGCGATGTAAAAGCTCGCATGAATACATTAACAACGCAAGCACAAGAAGCTGAGAACAAAAGATTTGCGGCCGAATCTGCAATTAAAACTCAAATCGAATCTATGCGAGTTGGCAATCAATCTTTATTAGAACAAGCAACCAAACTTGCAGGTGCACTATCTAATTCACAAACGCGTGGAAAATTTGGCGAAACACAATTAGAAATTCTTCTAGAAAGTGCGGGCCTCATCGAAGGCGTTCACTTTGAGCGACAAGAGTCTTCTCGTTCTGATTCAGCAGATATTTCACGTCCTGATATCACCATCGCAATTCCTGGTGGATCTCAGATTTTTATCGATTCAAAGTTTCCATTTCATCGCTTCCTAGAAGCCGTGGATATGGAAGATCCGGATGCGCGCAGCGAAGCAATGGCTCTGCACGCAAAAGATTTGCTTAAGCACGTTGATGCACTGGCAAAGCGTGATTACCAAGGAGTTTCAAACTCCCCTGACTTTGTTGTGCTCTTCGCGCCATTTGAATCAATTCTCTCTGAGTCTCTCAAGGCTGATCCACAATTACTTGAAAAAGCTTTTTCAAAGCACGTAACAATTGCAACTCCTACAACTATGTTGGCATTGCTACGCACAGTTGGTTATGCATTTAGCCGCAACGACTTGGCACGAAACGCAACTGAAATCCAAAACTTAGCTGGCGAATTACTCAAGCGAATCGGTTCACTTCACAGCAAGCTTTCCACTTTGGGTGATCGCATCAAGAGTGCAGAACGTGCATATAACGATGTCATCGCAACAGCTGAGACAACAGTGATGCGCCCAGCGCGCAAGATGATTCAACTTGGAGTATCTAGCGGAAGCAATAAGATTGGTGCGCTGCCAGATGTTGATGACGAAGTTCGCGCCATTAAATCTGCAGCACTTGAAATTGATTACATTGACGCCGAAGAGGATGAAGAAGAAGCATGAGCCAAGACGCCACTAACAAACTTACAATCACTGGCCCCGGCCTAAAGAAAGAGGGCGTTGTTGTATTACAGACGCTCTTTATTGCTCTCTTCACTCTTCTAGAACTCTGGATCCGAAGCGGTGTCGGAGTTGTTTCGGGATTAGTTATCGCTCTGGCTCTATTTGGCGGTGTTCGACTCGGTCGCCCTGGAACTCGCTACGTAAGCGTTGTGACTCCCCCTTTGGCATTTGCAGCAACAGTTTTTATCTATGCAATCGCTTCGCACGGTATTTCAATTAGCCGAGTTGGAATCGACTTTGTTGCAGCCCTTGCAAGCGTTGCACCATTTTTAATTCTCAGCGCTCTCTATGGATGGTTTATGTTCTTAAATGAAAAGGCAAAGTCGCGCCCTTCTCGTAAATCTACTGCCTAAGCAATACATTAAAGGCATGCATAAATTTCTTGCGGGGTTGGCTCTTGCTCTTGCCTTAAGTTTTGCGCCAATCACACAAGCAACCGCTTACCAGCACTCAATAACTATCGTTACTGAAGATGAAGAAAATGAAGGACCAGAAAATCCCGAACATCTAGGAAAAGATAGTGATGACTTTCAATTTGCAATTTTGGGAGCTGTAATTGTTCTTGGCATTGCAGGCGTAATTATTTATCGCCGCTTCAAGCGTTAAGGCAGCGGTAACCAGGTGACCATCTCGCCTTCTTCCATAGATTTATCTGCCACCGCGAATCCAGTTGAGTGTGCAAGTCCACGCAGCATCGCAGAACCCAAGTGCTCGCCCATTTCAAACCAACCATCAACAACATTTCCTAAAACTAATCGTGTAAATCCTTCTGGAACATCAATGTCATCTCCAGTAACTATTTGATTGAGCTCTACTTCTTTGCGCCCCATCAGTGAATCAATAACCGGTTGACCAAGTGTTAATAGAGCAACGATTGCAGATTGCGGATTTCCAGGTAATCCAACGAGTGGAACATTATTAATGTGCGCCAACAACATTGGATGGCCTGGGCGAACCTTGACGCGATCCACAATTAATTCGCCCTTTAACTCTGCAATCGCTGCGTGCACATGATCACGTGGACCATCTGCGGTTCCACCCGTGGTGAAAACAATGTCACTATTTTTTGATGCCTTCTCAAAAGCGTCGACAACTAAATTCAATTCATCCGATATGTATTCGGTTGCAATAACTTCAACGCCCAATCTCTGTAACCACCCTGGCAACTGTGGACCAAGCGCATCGCGGACTAATCCATCGTGTGGCAAACCTTCTAAAACAATTTCATCTCCGAGCAAAATAATTGTGGCCTTCGGTGCACGAACAACTTCAAGTGAGTCATGCCCGGCTGCAGCAAGTAATCCAATTAATCCAGGATTAAGAATTGTTCCAGCTGCTGCAAGTACTTCACCTTTTTTACTTTCAAGCCCAGCAGGGCGAATATCTTGGCCTTGTTTAACTTCGCCACTTAACTTTTCGCCATCAACTTTTGCAACTTCCCATCGAATGATTCCAAAAGTATTTTCAGGAATAACTGCGCCCGTTGCGATCTTGACTGCACTTTTATCTTTGAGCGCACCTTTCATGGGCGCACCAGCTTTTACTTCACCAACAATGCTCCATGGTCCGCTACCTGCTACGGCGTAACCATCCATCGCAGATGTTGGATACGTTGGAAGTTCTACGAGAGCCAGTGCATCAACTGCAAGAGTGCGATTAACACACGAAGAAATTAAAACCTTTTCAGATGGTAATTTTTTCCAAGAACCGTACGCCTCACTTCTGGCTTGTTCCCAGTGAGCTTCTTGAATCATTTATCGCTTGGCCAGCTCTTTGCTAACTTCTCAATCTTTGCCGCGATCTCTTGTGGGTTTGCACCTTGCGCCGCGGCAACTCCCATTAAGTATGTTGTGATTGGCGCAGCTTTACGTTCTGTTGCATGCGCCGCATCGCGCGCAGCATCCAAAATTGCATCGGTATCAAAAGAAACGTCTAAGCCCAATTCTTTTTGTACTGCTTCGATCCAATCGTTCATGCTTCAAATCGTATCCCACGCCAAGCATTAGCGACTGAAGTCAGTTGGATTTACTCTCCTCTAAAGCAATCTGCCTGCGAATTTCATCCATATCGAGTGCGGAAACTTTGCCGATAATGTCTTCGAGGGCTGCAGCTGGAAGCGCCATCTAATACTCCAGTCTTTGCTCTTATCTTTTCTCAACGAAATTGACTTGGCACTTAGCTTCACCACTGAGGCGCTTTTGTAGTGCATAGGCCAAAAGCAAAATTCCTGCCGTTGCTAAAAATGGTTGAACAGGTGCAAAGTATTGAATTGCACCGCTATACCCAAGCGCAACAAGTACAAGTTTGTTGCAGACCGGACAACCGACTGCCAAAAAAGAAAAGAGTGCACCTGCCCCACCGACCTTTAGAGATCTCTCTTCTCTCAAAGATTCATCGTTATTTACGTAAGTAGCAAGCAGCATTCCAGAGAGAATCGATGTTGCTATCACAACTGGAATCGACCAAGAAGTAACTGGAATTTCACGACCAAAAACAGGAGTCTTCAAAATTGCTGTTGGCAGGGAAATAAACACTCCAGTTGCTAATGCAGTTGCACTTGCTACAAGCCAGCGCTTTTTACTCCATAGCAAAAGAGATTTGATGGAACTAAGCTCCACGACGCCCAAATAACTTGCTCATAAATCCTGGTTCTTTCGGATCATTTGCATGCCCCTGGCAACGATCTTTCTTTGCAACACCTTTAAGAGCTGTTTCGATGTGGTTGCCGCAACCTGACCATGTTGGTTTTCCGCACTTGCGACAAGTAGTTCTGCTGCACATATTTCTATCCTTTACTTAGATATGAGTGATTTAGAGGCTGGTGAATTGCTCCAGAGAAGGTATCCACCATCGAGATTTACTGCATTAAAACCTAGCTCCTTCAATAGGAGAGAGGCTGTGTGTCCACGTTGTCCGGCTTCGCATGTAACAAGAAGGTTTTTATTCTTTATCTCAGATCTACGTTCACGGATTGAATCCACTGGCATATTTAACGCCCCCGGAATTGTTCCCCGATCAAACTCTGCTTCGGTGCGAACATCAATGAGTTCATAACCTTTGCTTCGAAACTCTTCAATTTGATTCCACTGTGCTGTTTCAATTAATCCAGAAATAACGTTTTCCGCCATATATCCCAACATATTTACAGGATCTTTTGCAGACCCAAATGGTGGGGCATAAGCAAGTTCAAGATCTGCTAACTCTGGGGCAGAGATGTCGCCACGGATTGCTGTGGCTATTACGTCGATTCGTTTATCTACGCCTTCGATTCCGACTCCTTGTGCTCCAAGAATTTCACCAGTTATAGGATCAAAGATGAGTTTAAGGGTCATTTGTTTGGCATCTGGATAATAACCAGCATGAGAGTTTGGATGAGAATGAATCGAAGTGTAAGAACGTCCAGAAACTTTTAGTCGCTTTTCATTCCATCCCGTTGTTGCAATCATAAGATCAAATACTTTTACAATTGCTGTACCAATGGTTTTCACTGGACGAATAGCACGTCCGTTAATGTGATCAGCAACAACTCTTCCGTGGCGGTTAGCAATATTTGCAAGTGGAACCAGCGTGGCTTCGCCATCTAGTGCATCAGTCTTTTCTGCAACGTCACCGATTGCATATATATCTTTATTACTAGTGCGGTTGAATTCATCAACCTTGATTCCGTTACGTGATCCTGTTTCTAGGCCAGCGTTTTTTGCTAAAGAAATATCTGGACGAACTCCGATAGCCAGAATGACCAACTCTGCAGGCAATTCTGTTCCATCAGAAAGCGTCACACTCTTTGGATTGATAGCTGTGACACTTACTCCAAGGCGGAGATCTACTTTTTGAAGACGCATTTCTTTTGCGACCAGTGTTGCCATTTCTGGGTCCAGTGGAGCAAGAACTTGATCAGATGCTTCAATCACGGAAGTTGTAATGCCTTTATGAATGAGATTCTCTGCAATTTCAACACCAATAAATCCGCCACCGATTACAACAGCATTCTGTGGCTTTGCCATAACTTGATCGACGATTCTTTCTACATCTTCAACTGTTCGAAGTGTTAGAGCACGTTCAACGCCTGGAATTGGTGGAACGATTGGTGATGCACCCGGACTTAGAACCAATTTGTCGTAGGTAAGTGAGTACTTGTTTCCACTTTCTAAACTTTGAACATGTACTTCTTTCTTCACTGTATCAATGCTGAGAGCTTCTGTTAAAACGCGAACATCCAAGCGAAAGCGTGCGTGCAAGCTTGCTGGTGTTTGAAGGAGCAGATCCTTCTCTTCTTCGATTACTCCGCCGACATAATATGGAAGTCCGCAATTGGCGTATGAAACATATCCGCTTCTCTCAAGCACGATGATTTCTGCATCAGCATCAAGCCTGCGCAATCTTGTTGCAGCAGACATACCTCCGGCAACTCCACCAATTACAACAATTCTTTTCATTAGCGAACGACCGGTAATCCTTGGCTTTGCCAATCAATGATTCCTACATTTAGATTGAAAAGGGATGTGAAACCTGCGCTACTCATCTTCTCAACCGCTGCACCAGAGCGTCGTCCACTTCGACAATACACTGCATACGTTTTTGTCTTATCCAATTGCGCGATACCGGCATCAAATTGACCACCTTCAACATCTATGTTGATCGCATTTGGTAAGTGTCCTTCTGCAAATTCTGCGGCTGTTCGTACGTCCAGCACAATGACCCCAGGTTCGGCTACTTTGGAAGCGAATTTTTGAGATCCAAGATCTGTCGCTGACCCCCCGCTTGAACAGCTAGTGAGAAGCAATGTAGATGCAAATAGAGCTGACAATAATTTTCTCATTTTGATTCCTTTATGCAAGACTTAAAAAAAGTTTTTGAAGTTGAGCCGTTACAGCTTTTGAATTTGATTTATCTTCAACCAAACATTCTTTGAGGCTAGTTGAAATCAAGGTAAATGCTGCAGTGTTAACTGCTTTAGAAACGGCGGACATCTGCGTAACAATCTCATCGCAGTTGCGACCTTCTTCGAGCATGCGAGCAACTGCTCCTAATTGGCCCTGTGCGCGTTTGATTCGCTTAACGATGAGATCAAGTTGCTCTTTATCGTTTAGTACGTGGGAAATCTGTTTTGTGGCCATTACCTACTCCTCTAAAATTTTTTTTATTTAACACTTACAACGATCTTGCTCAGGAATATTTACAAGAGCTTCTTCAATGTGCTCCCCGCAACCGGACCACGTTGGTTTCTTGCATGTTTGACACGTAACTTGAGAACACATGAGTGCTGCCTCCATCTTTTTGGTCTCTAATGCCCTCAGCCTACATACCCCTAGGGGTATAGTCAAGTTACTGGATATTCCAGCGGATAACAGATGAAAAAATCTCAAATCAGAATCGCGGCAGGTGCTTTTTATAATCTTCCGGCTTCATGGACTCGCTTTAAGAACTCTTGAGTCTTTGGATTCTTCGGATTATGAAGTACTGCGTCAGCACTGCCTCGTTCAAGAATATTTCCTGATTCAAGAAAACAGACTTCATCGGCTACTTGAGTGGCAAATCCCATTTCATGTGTTGCTAAGACCATCGTCATTCCATCGCTCTTGAGGTCTCGCACGATGCTGAGAACTTCATTAACCAAAACTGGGTCGAGAGCCGATGTAATTTCATCAAGAAGTAACAATCGTGGGTTTACTGCAATTGATCGAATAATTGCTACTCGCTGTTGCTGTCCTCCTGATAAACGATCGGGATACTGATCTGCTTTATCTGCTAAATCAAAACGTGCAAGAAGTGCTTTGGCAGCTATGCGCGCTTCTTCTGCACTTTTTCCTTGAACCTTTATGGGTGCAAGTGTGATGTTTTCAAGAACAGTTTTGTGAGGAAAAAGATTGAAGGATTGAAAGACCATCCCCAGTCTTCGGCGGACTTCATCAACATTTATCAGCGGATCTGAAATCTCTTTTCCATCGAGAAATATCTGGCCATCATCGATGGTTTCAAGCAGATTGATACAACGAAGTAGTGTTGATTTTCCAGAGCCAGATGCTCCAATCAACACTGTTGCTGTGTGCTCTGGGACAACGAGTGAAAGATCATTGAGAACAACTTCTTTATCAAATGATTTGCGAATGTTTTTCAGTTCTAAAACATTGCTCATCAGATTGCACCTTCTGAACTCTGAGCATTTGTGCGCTGTCTAATTGCTCTATCGGTGTATCTGGTCATCGGAATCGTGATGAGCAGAAATAAGATTGCAGCAACTACGTATGGTGTGTAATTAAAGGTTCGACTGGCGTTAATCTGCGCCGCACGCACAGCATCGGTCACGCCAAGAATTGAGACAAGGCCTGTGTCTTTAAGTAGTGAAACAAAGTCATTGAGTAGCGGCGGAACAACTCGTCTAATCGCTTGTGGCAAGACAACAAAGCGCATTGTTTGACCGGAAGATAAACCGAGGGATCTAGCAGCTGCGCGTTGACTTGGATGAATAGAAAGAATTCCGCTTCGAATAACTTCGGCGACATAAGCGGAATATGTGAGAACTACTGCAACGGTTCCGAGGAAAATAACATTGCTAGAAATTCCCTTTAGTCCAAGTGCTGGAACACCGAAACCAACAAGCAAAATAATCAGAATAAGTGGTGCGCCCCGGAAAATATCAACGTATGCAGTTGCTAAAAATCTAAAAGGTGTAAGCGTTGGAGACTTCGTTGTACGCAATAGCGCTAATCCAAGTGCAATGACACCTATTGCGGCTCCACCAATAAAGGTAAGTTGAAGATTGATCCATAAGCCTTTAATGACGGTTGGAAATACTTCTTTTCCATATTCAACATCGAAAAATGTGGATTTAACGGTTGTCCAACCTGGTGATGTAACTAGGACTAAAGCAAGCGTTCCTAAAACAAGAAGGGATGAGACAGCCGCAATGATGACTTGCTTGCGGTTAATTGCTCGGCGCGATCCTTGGCGCTCAATCTCACGTGAGCTTGGCGACCACGCAGAGTTATTTCTCTCTGTCATGGTCGCCAAACTACCGTGTTTACTTCTTCTTTATTCTTATGGCTTCAATACTGGCGCGCCAGCATCTGTTGCAAGCCACTTGTCAGTGATTGCAGCGAGTGTTCCATCGGCTGTGATTGCATCAACTGCGCCAGAAACACATGAAGTCAGAGCACTTCCCTTTGTAAGCAAGAGACCGAATTGGTCACCGCTTCCAGAAGATGGGAGCTGTCCAACGATAAGTCCGTTAGGAACTTCAACGCCTGATAGGTAGAAAGCGGTTGGTAGATCTACAACCAAACCATCAATCTGCTTATTCTTGAGTGCAGATACACCTGCTGCGTTGTCATTGAATACCTGTGGCTTTGCACCGATCTGGCTTTCAATTGCATCGAGTGATGTTGTTCCAACAGCTGCACCAAGCTTTGCACTCTTTAGTTCTGCAAGTGTGGTTTTTCCTTCAATCTTGCTTCCCTTGAATGAAACGATTGCTTGTGGAGCTGTGTAGTAAGGAGATGAGAAATCAACTGCATTCTTGCGCTCTTCTGTAATTGAGAATTGCTGCAAGTTAAAGTCGAAGTTCTTTTCACCTGGTGTTACAGCAGAATCAAATGTTGTACGAACCCATACAACTTCTTCATTTGTAAATCCGAGTTGTGACGCAACTGCATATGCAACTGCACCTTCAAAACCTTGGCCTGACTCAGGCTTGTCATCAATAACCCATGGGTAGTAAGCAGGTTCGCCAGTTGCGATTGTTAACTTACCTTCTGCAACCGTTGCAAGATCAGCCTTTGCACATGATGCTGATTCTGTAGTTTCAGAATCTGATGATGAGCATCCTGTAAGTGTTAGTGCTGCTGCAATAACAACAGCCGAGAAAATTCCAAAACGCTTGTTCACAAGTTCTCCTCTTAGGTGGATTGTTATAGCGAAGGCTATTAAGGCGAGTAATTAATGTCCACACGCGAATTACATGCAAAAAGCCACTCTTTGCAGAATGGCTTTAGGTGGTGGCGGGTGAAGGATTTGAACCTTCGAAGGCAGAGCCGGGGGATTTACAGTCCCCTCCCATTGGCCGCTCGGGCAACCCGCCAAGGTCGAACGTTTTACGGCGGGTGAAGATTACCTCAAATTAATCGGCAGAGGTAATTCGTCGTTTTCGTGAGCGCCGGGCCAACTCAATTAAGAGAAGCGCTGCGAAGGCAATGATTCCTATGATGGAATTTACAAGAAGATTTGAACCAGATTCTGACTCTGTAGTTTTTTCATTTTCACTTGTGGCAACAGGTGCATCCGTTAAGTTAAAAGTGAAACTTTCATTGAGAATATGTCCATCAGCTGAAGCCACACGATACTTAACTTCAAAAGAACCGAATTCAGAAGTTGTGTTTAGTAGACGAGTAATTCGTGTGCCATCAGTATTTGTTTCGCCCATGCCCAGGTCTTCACCACTTGGACTTATAACTGAAACAGAATTACCCGAACCTAGATTTAGAAGTTCTTCATTGAATTCGAGCTCAATCTGCTCTGGTAAAACTTCAATAAACGTAGAGGCACTTGGGTTCGATGAAACAAGTTCAGAGTGTGCATTTGCGGTTGGAACCGCGCAACTTAATACGGTAACTGCGAACAAAACTAGTAGTTTTTTCATGCTCTCTTCTTTGGGTGAGCTAATAAATAATTAACAACTGATTTTGCAAAGGTAGCAGATAACTCAGGTGAGTGTCTGCCTTTATTAATTGTCCAGAGTTCTGAATTGGCTCCGGTTTTGCACCCTTTGTATCGCAGTACGGTTGTTTCTAATCCACTGAGCCTGCTATCTAGATCTAAACGTGGAAGGACGCGGAACGGTTTCTTGCCGCACTCATTTAACTTTCCCCATAAGTCAATTGTTTTGCGCGCAGATGGATAGGCACTGCTAAATAAGTATCCACCCGTATAACTGATTACCGCATCGATTGTTCCATGAATTTGAAGGACGCTTACGGGCGAAGTTGGTTTACAACTTTGAGGATTTGAATATGTTGCTCCAGCCAAACTGACGATTGCTGCGATGCGATCAGATTGATTGCACGCCATACGATGGGCCATAAAGCCGCCGTTTGAATGCCCCATTAAATAAACACGATCAGGATCAACTGAATAATCCTTTGAGACCGAATCAATAATGCTCAATAAATACTCTTCATCATCGACAGTGCTGGAATCAAAATTGCAGCAAGCGGGTGTTGCGTTCCAGAACAAAAATCCATTTGAGTCCTTGGTACCGCTTGGATAAACAGTCAAAATTCCTTTTTCATCCGCTACTTTTCCAAGTGCAAAATAACTCTCCGCATATGGACTTTGAGCGGTGTATCCATGCATCGCAATAATCAACGGCGCTGGTTTGCCTGATTGATACTGAGTAGGCACGACTAACGTAAAGGGACGCTCCCCTGGATACAGAACATCCGTGGCTTGTGCTTGCGCTATCGGAAGAATGCTTAGCAGTAAAAGCAATACGGATAAGCGCGCTCGAATCATGGTAAAAATCTAGTCCACCGAAGGAGAAATTTCATTACTTTTCGGGTGAGAAGATAAGATGAGCAAATGGCTGACAGCAGTTTTGATATTACGTCCAAGATTGATCGCATGGAGTTAGATAATGCGATCAACCAGGCAATCCGCGAGATTGATACTCGCTTCGATTTCAAGAACACAGGTTCTTCTATCGAACTCAAGGGTGAAGTAATTAACATCGAAGCAGACACCGAAGAGCGCGCAAAGGCAGCTCTGGATGTAGTCAAAGACAAGATGGTTAAGCGTGGTGTATCGCTAAAGCATTTAGATGCAGGAACTCCACAACTCAGTGGAAAGATCTACAAAATTGCCGCGCCCCTTAAAGAGGGTATTTCGACTGAAAATGCAAAGAAGGTTGCAAAGTTTTTACGTGATGAAGGACCAAAGTCTTTGAAGACTCAGATTCAAGGTGATGAACTTCGTGTAACAAGTAAGAGTCGCGATGATTTACAGACAGCCATGGCGCTTGTAAAAGATGGCGCGTGGGACTTTGCAGTTCAATTCACGAATTTCCGTTAATTGACTCGATATAAAACCGGATTAATCTTCGGTGTTTCTGCCTACACCTTGTGGGGCGCATTCCCCTTGTACTGGCCACTTTTACAACCAGCTAGCCCCATGGAAATTGTTTCTCATCGTGCAGTCTGGTCGTTGTTTTTCTGTTTAGTAGCCCTTGGAATAGCAAAGCAACTAAAGAGCACATACGCGTTACTTAAAAATCCAAAGGTCTTTTTCCGTTTGTTATTTGCCGCAGGGCTCATTTCAGTTAATTGGCTTGTTTACATCTGGGGCGTAAACAATGAGCACGTTGTTGAGACTGCACTTGGGTATTACATCAATCCACTGATCATTATTGCTTTTGGTGTCATTATGTTGCGCGAGAAAATGCGCACACTTCAATGGGTGGCAGTTGGTTTTGGTGCACTAGGTGTTCTCGTTTTAACAATTGATTACGGTCGTCTTCCATGGATCGCTTTAGCACTGGCGTTTTCTTGGGGTTCATACGGACTGGTGAAGAAGCAACTTAATCTTGGAGCACTCGAAGGCCTAGCTATCGAAACACTGCTCTCACTGCCTTTTTACGGTGGTTACTTGATCTACATCGGTCTCAATGGAACTGGTCAACTTGGATCATCTGTTGGTTTATCGCTACTACTTATCGGTGCTGGTGTCGTAACAGCTATTCCGCTCTTGCTATTTAACGGTTCAACAACTCGCCTGCCATTTACGATTATTGGTCTACTTCAATACATCACACCAACGATTCAATTCTCAATTGGTGTGTGGGTTCGCCACGAAGATATGCCAACAGCGCGCTGGGTTGGCTTTATGATTATTTGGGCAGCGTTAGTAACGCTGGCAATTGATTTACTTAAATCAGGCCGTACGGTCAATAACAGCGTCGCACAGGGATAACAACGCACCTGTTGCTTCTCCCACAGGCAGCGGTCCAAGAGCTGCTCGTGCTTCTTTAGCAATTGAAACTAATTGAGAACGTGATTCCTCAAGAGCTTTGTGTTGACGTAGTTCGCGTAGTACTTGAGCAACTGTTGCTTCATCTTCGATTGGAGCACTGAGCAAGTGACGAAGTTCAGCATCGGCTGGGTCGTGAGATTTCATAACATTTAGGGTCACAAGAGTTGGAACACCTTCACGTAAATCAGTGCCAGGTGTTTTTCCTGATTCAAAAGATTCGCTGGCAATATCAATTACGTCATCCGCTAGTTGAAATGCAACGCCCATTTTCTCGCCAAAGAGTGTCAGTGTTTCCATGGTTTCGCGTGGTGCGCCAGATAGCAGTGCGCCAAAGCGTGCGCTTGTTGCAATCAGTGATCCTGTTTTATCAGCAACCACGTTTAGATAATGATCAATGGCATCAACACCCGCGCTTGGTCCTTGAGTCTCCATAATCTGACCAATGACAAGTCTTTCAAATGTGCGTGCCTGCAAGCGAACTGCTTCAGCGCCCATATCTGCAAGCAAATCTGAAACTTTTGCAAAGAGATAATCACCGGTCAAAATTGCTACAGAGTTTGTCCAGCGAGTATTTGCACTCATCACTCCACGGCGCAATGGTGCTTCATCCATTACGTCATCGTGATACAAAGTTCCGAGGTGAGTTAATTCGCAGACAACAGCAGCATCAATTACTTGTGAACGGCTTGGATCTCCGTAGTGTGATGCAATTAGTGTCAGAAGTGGGCGCAGACGCTTTCCACCAGCATCAACGAGGTGGCGAGATGTTTCTATTACAAGTGGATATTTGCCGACGATTTGTTCGCGCAACCGTGTTTCAACCAGTGCCAGGCCATCAGAGAGTTTCGCCTCGAATTCTGGCGAAATCTCAGGTATTCCGAGTGATGCCATTATCGAATAAAGATCGCGATGTTGCTGATGAAATCAAGAAGTGGTGATGGGAATACACCCAAGAAGATTGTTACGGCAACTGAGAATAAAACCGTAATACGTGTGAGTATTGAAGGAATTAATACGCTCGTTGCATCTTCTAGTGGATCTGAGAAGAACATCAAAACAATTACGCGGATATAGAAAAACGCTGCGATTGCACTTGAAAGTACACCGGCAATAACAACGGCTGTTGCACCGCTTTCGTAAGCTGCAGAGAATATTGAAAACTTTCCAATAAATCCGCTTGTCAGTGGAATACCTGCAAAGGCGAGAAGGAACGTTGCAAATGATGTCGCAACCCACGGTGAACGTTTTCCAAGACCAGCCCAGCGATTGAGATCTGTAACTTCACCGGCGCTATCTCGAACAAGTGTTACGACTGCAAAAGCACCAACTGATGCTATGCCGTATGCAAATAGGTAATAAATACTTGCATCAAGACCGGCTTTGTTTAGTGCAATAACACCTGTGAGTAAGAATCCTGCGTGAGCAATTGAAGAGTAGGCAAGCATGCGCTTTACATCGCGCTGCGCGATTGCAACGAGGGAGCCGAAGACCATTGTGATAATCGCAATGCCTGTAAGTAATGGACGCCATGACCATTCGGCATTAGCAAATACTGTGTAATAAATGCGGAGCATTGCGCCAAATGCTGCAATCTTTGTTGCTGCGGCCATGAAAGCTGTTACTGGAGTTGGTGCGCCTTGGTACACATCTGGTGTCCATGCGTGGAATGGAACTGCGCCAACTTTAAACAAGAGCCCGATTGAAAGGAATGCAAGGCCGATTAACAGGAATACATCGTTTCCTGTGCCACCGACTACTGATTCGCGAATTCCAGCAAATGAAATGGAACCTGAATATCCATAAAGGTAGGCAGCGCCAAATAAGAAGAATGCAGATGAGAAAGCACCTAATAAGAAGTATTTGAGTGCAGACTCTTGCGATAACAATCGACGTCTACGTGAAAGCCCAGCCATTAAGTAAAGCGGTAATGAGAGAACTTCTAAAGCCACAAACAGAGTGATCAAATCTGATGAAACAGGGAAAATTAGCATTCCTGCTACTGCGAAAAGAGTGAGCGGGAAAACTTCAGTGACTTGTTGCCCACGAGCAATGGATTCGCGCTCTTCTTGCGAACCAGGAATTGCTGCAGCTGCTGCAGCAAAGTTTTCGGTATCAGCGATTAAAAAAATGGCGATGATAGAAATAACAAGAATAGATGCCTGCAGCAATAAACCTGGACCATCAATAACTATTGAACCCATTGCAGCCGTTGTTGAACTCGAGTTTCGAATTCTCCAAACTTGAACCAATGCAAGAACCAGTGTTCCGATGCTAACGCTCACCTGAGCTATTGGGCGGATAGATTTTGAAGCAAATGCCTCAATGAGCACGCCAATAATTGCTCCAGCAAAGACTACGAGAATTGGAGACAGGAGCGAGTAGGAAAGCGTTGGTGAAATAAATTCAGTCACTTACTTGCCTCCATTTGTAGGTAGTGGATCGGTGAATCCCATTTGTGAAACAACTTGGGCCGCCGCTGGATTAATAATGTTAAGCGCTGGGGCTGGATAGAAACCAAGAACAACAATGACGGCAATTACTGGTGCAATCGCAATCTTTTCGCGAAGGTTTAAATCCTTCAGATTTTCATTGCCAGGTTCTGTTGGACCGTGTAATGCTCGTTGGACAGGAATCAAGATGTACAACGCTGCAAGAACAATTCCAAATGTTGCAAGCACTGCAGCGACTGGATATCTCGTAAATGTTCCAACGAGTACCAAGAATTCGCTAACGAAACTTGATAGACCAGGAAGTGCCAAGCTCGACAATCCTGCAATAAAGAATGACCACGCCATTACTGGTGTCACACGTTGCAAGCCACCAAAGTCAGCGATTGTTGAAGAGCCGCGACGAGAAATCATCCATCCAGCCACTAGGAAGAGCGCTGCTGTTGAGAAGCCGTGGTTGAACATATAAAGAGTTGCACCACTTTGAGCTTGTGTCGTCATCGCGAAGATACCAAGTGTGATGAATCCAAAGTGTGAAATGGATGTGTAAGCAATTAAGCGCTTGATGTCTTTTGCGCCGATTGCAAGAAATGCACCGTAGAGAATTGAAATCACGGCGAGCGTGATGATGAGCGGGGTAAATGTCTTTGATGCATCTGGAAACAGAGTTAGGCAATAGCGAATCATTCCGAAGGTTCCGACTTTGTCGAGAACGCCCAAGAGAAGTACTGATGTACCTGGCGTCGCTGACTTTGCAGCATCTGGGAGCCACGTATGAAATGGGAACAGTGGAGCTTTAATTGCGAAGGCAATAAAGAATCCAAGGAATAACAAGTTTTGAGTTGTTGAACTCATTTCAAGTTGTGAAAGCGCACCGATATCAAATGTATGCCCACCTTGTTCGCCGGAGAGAACGTAGAGAGCAATGACTGATGCGAGCATCAACAAGCCACCGAATAGTGAATAAAGCAAGAACTTCACAGCAGCAGCGGATCGCTCACCGCTTCCGTAACCACCAATTAGGAAGTAAACCGGTACCAACATGGCTTCGAAGAAGACATAGAAGAGGAAAACATCAGTGGCCGCAAAGACTCCAAATGACATTGTCTGCAATACCAAAATTAAAATATAGAAAGTCTTAGTGCTCCAACGTCCGCCTTCGGATTCATTCCAACCAGCCAAAACAACGATTGGAGTCAGAAGCGCGGTCATAAGAATGAGTACGAGTGCAATGCCATCAACACCAACTGCATACTTGATGCCAAATGCCTTAATCCAGTCATAACTTTCGACGAATTGAAGAGCAGTGTTTGAACGCTCAAACTTTGTTGTCATGAAAATTGTTGCAGCTGCTGCAACGAGAGTGGTGCCTAGAGCGAGTTGCTTCGCGAGTAAAGATTTACTTTGTGGCAGCGTTGCAATGAGTGCGGCTCCAAGGAGTGGAATAGCCATGATTAACGTTAAGTAGTTCATAGTGTCACCGCCCAAATTGCTGCAACTAAAGCAATCGCGCCAATAACTATGAGTGCTGCATAGCTACGAACAAAACCAGTTTGTGACGAACGTAGTGCAGAGCCTGATCCAAGAGTTGCCGATGCAACCGCGCGAACAGTGCCATCTACTACGACGTCATCTGTCTTAACCAATAAACGAGTTAGAGCTTGTCCTGGGCGCATGAACACGCTTTCGTTGAAGTTATCTTGCAACAAGTCGCGGCGGGCAATTCGAGTGAATATCGAAACATTTGTTGGCGCAGTATCTGCAACTGGTCCACGACCGTACTTGAACCACGCATACGTTGCACCAATAATGACAACGGTAAGTGCCATCAGCGAAATAACAACTGGTGGCAAAATCTCGGAACCGTGAGCTTCACGGGGTGCAAAGAGTGGTTCTAGCCAGTGAACAAGTGTTTTATCTCGTGCCAGCAAGAATCCTGATGTAACAGAACCAATCGCAAGGACGCCCATAGGTAGCAACATTAAAAATGGTGATTCGTGCGGAGGTTTATTGATGTCATAACGCGGTGTTCCGCCAAATGTAAGAATCATTACGCGAGTCATGTAGAAAGCAGTAAGCGCGGCGCCGAAGAGTGCAATTGATCCGATAAGAATTCCTTGAATTCCTCCAGAATAAAACGCACTTTCAATAATTTTATCTTTGGAATAGAAGCCAGCAAATGGTGGAACGCCCAAAATAGCTAAGTAACCAAGGCCAAATGTTGCGAACGTAAATGGCATGAAGTGTCTAATGCCACCATATTTGCGCATATTTACTTCATCGCCGGTGCCGTGCATAACCGAACCTGCACCAAGGAACATTCCAGCCTTAAAGAATCCGTGAGTTATCAAGTGCATGATCGCGTATGCATATCCAGCTGGTCCAAGGCCTGTTGCCAAAACCATGTAACCAATTTGAGACATTGTCGATGCCGCGAGTGCCTTCTTAATGTCATCTTTTGCCATACCGATAATTGCACCGAAGAGAAGTGTTATTGCACCCACAATTACAACGAGCAGTTGAGCAGTTGGCGCAGCATCGAAAATAAAGTTAGAGCGTGTAATTAGATAGACACCTGCTGTAACCATTGTTGCTGCGTGAATCAATGCCGAAACTGGAGTTGGACCTGCCATCGCATCGCCAAGCCATGCTTGCAATGGGAACTGTGCAGACTTACCTGTTGCTGCAAGCAATAACATCAAACCAATTGCTGTGAGTGCGCCTTGTGAAGAGCCATCTACGGCTTCTTTCACACCGCTAAATGAAACGGTACCCATAGTTGCAAAGGCAATCATGATTGCAAATGAAAGTCCCATGTCGCCAACGCGGTTAGCAACAAAGGCTTTCTTAGAAGCGGTGGCGTACGCAGGCTTTTGATTCCAGAAACCAATAAGTAAGTAAGAGGCTAGACCAACGCCTTCCCAACCGACGTAAAGGTTTAGGTATGAATCGCCCATTACCAATAGCAACATCGATGCAATAAAGAGGTTGAGGTAGGCGAAGAATCTGCGGCGATCTTTATCGTGATCCATATATGCAATTGAATAAATGTGAATCAGAGTTCCAACACCTGTAATAAGTAGTACGAAACAAATTGATAATTGATCAAGTAATAAACCAGCGTCTACATTAAATGAGCCGACTGAAATCCAGGTAAATAGCTTTTGAGTGACGGCGCGATTTTCCGCATCGCGCCCGAGCATCTCGTAGAACTGAACTACGCCCAAAATAAAGGACATCGCAGACATCGCTGTTGCAAATAAGTGGCCCCAGCGATCAGCACGGCGACCAGCAAGCAACAAAAGCGCAGAACCAAAGAGTGGAAGCGCGATGAGATAAACGAGACCGTTATTTACCAACATTTTTATCGTCTCAACAAACTAGCATCATCAACAGATGCTGAGCGGCGAGAACGATAAATAGTCACGATGATTGCAAGGCCTACAACTACTTCGCAAGCTGCAACAACCATCGTAAAGAATGCAACAACTTGGCCATCAAGATTTCCGTTCATGCGAGCAAAAGTTACGAATGAAAGATTTGCAGCGTTAAGCATCAATTCGATGCACATGAAGACAACGATTGCGTTTCGGCGAACGACAACGCCGATGGCGCCGATTGTGAAAAGCAGCGCGGAGATATACAGATAGTTAGTTGGATTCATTACTTCTCATCCCTAACTTCTGTATTGACTTGGTCAAGTTGGAACTGTGAAGAATCAATCATGTCGCCACGAGTGCGAAGAGTTTCAGAAATTGATGCTGGCGCAGGAGTTCCATCAGGCAAAAGCGCAGGAACATCTACTGCGTTGTGGCGAGCAAAAACTCCAGGACCTGGAAGTCCAGCCGCAGTTGCAAGTGAACCTGAACGGAAACGTTGTTCAGAAAGATCACGTTGTGTTGAGCGAGGAACTTCGCGCTGATGATGCGCAAGAACCATCGCACCCATTGCAGCAGTAATCAATAGAGCTGAGATTGCTTCAAATGGGAAGACATATGTTGAAAACAATTGGTAGGCCAAACCTTCAACGTTTCCTGCGGCATTTGCCTGATCGAGACCAACAGATTCGCGGCCCAATGTTGCACGGCCGATAAGGGAAACCATTAATCCACCAAAACCAATTGCTGCAGTAATTGCAATTGGTCGCAATCCACGAATGGTCTCGGTCAATGAATCAGATGCATCAACACCAACAAGCATCAAAATAAATAGGAAGAGCATCATTACAGCGCCTGTATAAACAACAATTTGAACGATTCCCAAGAAGAGTGCACCTTGTGCAATGTAGAAAAATGCGAGAGTAATCATGATCCAAGCAAGCAAAAGTGCAGAGTGAACTGCTTTCTTAACAAGGAGCATTCCAAGAGCAGCAGCGACTGCCAATGGACCCATGATCCAAAATAGAACGGACTCTGGCATTACTTATTCACCTCTTGTGATGGATGAGCTTCTGGCACTTCACCACGGTAATAAGTGTGGTGATCTGCTTCTGGATACATTGGATGTGGCGGCATCAACATTCCTGAACGAAGTGGTGCCAATAAATCTTCTTTTTCAAATATCAAACTTGAACGCGAGTTATCGGCAAGTTCGTACTCATTTGTCATCGTGAGAGCGCGAGTTGGGCACGCTTCGATGCACAGACCACAGAACACACAACGCAAATAATTAATCTGATAAACCTTGCCGTAGCGCTCACCTGGTGACATGCGATTTTCTTCAGTGTTATCTGCACCTTCAACATAAATTGCATCTGCAGGACATGCCCATGCACAGAGTTCGCACCCAATACATTTTTCTAAACCATCTGGATGGCGATTGAGTTGGTGGCGACCATGAAAACGCTCTTGTGTTGGAGCCTTTACTTCTGGATATTCGACAGCAAGTGTTTTCTTGAACATGGTGCGAAATGTGATCCAAAAACCCTTGAGCTGCGCAGGTAGAGAAGAAGGGCCTTCGTTAACAACTGGTGTGAATTCAACGTTGTTAACATCAACATCTTTAGAAGCCTTTGGCTCTAATTGATCAGACACGATCGCTCCCCTTGTTTGGTAACTCTGGAACCGCAAAATCTGGTTTAGATAATGCCGGACGTGGAGTGTTCTTCTTTTTCTTCTTTGCGTTATCAAATGCCACATTTATGAACATGACGAGTGCAACGATAATTCCAGAGAAGATCAATAGACCTGTGCGTGAAGTTCCTTGTTGTGTAAGCAAGCGAAGTGTCGCAACAGTTAAGATCCAAAATAGTGAGGCAGGAATAAGTACTTTCCAACCGAATTGCATGAATTGGTCGTAACGCATGCGTGGAAGTGTTCCGCGCAACCACACGAATAAGAAGAAGAATGCAGCAACCTTTGCAAAGAACCAGATAGCTGTGAACCAACCACCGAGCCAGCTTTCTGTAAATCCAAGTCCTGGAGGTGCGTGATAGCCACCAAGGAAGAGTGTTGTTGCCAGTGCTGAAACTGCGACGATGTTTACGTACTCAGCCAAGAAGAAGAGTGCGAATTTAAGTGATGAATATTCAGTGTGGAATCCACCAACAAGTTCGCCTTCTGCTTCAGCTAGGTCAAATGGTGCACGATTTGTTTCGCCAACCATTGAAATCGCATAAATTACAAATGATGGGAACAAGACAACTGCGAACCACCACTGGCCCTGCGCAGCAACAATTTCAGATGTAGACATTGAACCTGCGTAAATAAATACTGAAACAAGTGAGAGTCCCATCGCAATTTCGTACGAAATAACTTGTGCACTTGATCGCAAGCCACCAAGAAGTGGATAAGTAGAACCTGAAGACCAACCTGCTAGAACAATTCCATAAACACCAACGGATGCAACAGCTAGAACGTATAGAACACCGACTGGAATATCCGTCATCTGCATAACTGTTTCATGTCCAAAGAGAGACACGGTTCCGGTTACTGGAATTACAGCAAATGCCATGAAGCAAGTTGTTGCGCTAATAATCGGAGCAAGAACGAAAATGACTTTATCTGCTGCAGCCGGAATTAAATCTTCCTTAAGCGCTAACTTCACACCATCAGATAAGGATTGAAGTAAACCGAGTGGACCAACTCTGTTTGGACCTGGACGCTCTTGCATGCGAGCCACGATACGACGCTCTGCCCAAATTGCTAGAAGAGTAAGAAGTACACAGGTCGCAAATACAAGAAGGCCTTTAACCAAAATAATCCAACCTGGATCTGTTGCAATTATCTCTGCGTTACTCATGCCTTCACCACCTTTACAACTGCGCCATGTGCGTTACCAAGTTTTGTCAGAAGTTCTGATCCGCGTGAATTACGTGGAGCCCACACTGCATCGTCGTGAATATCTTCAATAAGAACTGGAAGAACAACACTTCCTTGCGCATTTGAAATAGAGATTTGATCCCCAGTTTTAACACCAATAGAACTAGCGCGCTTCGGTGAAATAACCGCCACTGTTTGGCGCGCAGTTCCCGCAAGATTTTCTTCACCCTTTTGAAGAGTTCCAAGATCTAACAAGCGACGCCAAGAAGTAATAAGTGCTTCATCAGTTGCAAGTGTTGCTGCACCGCGTGCTGGCGTTGCAGTAAATGGTGCGCGTGCACCATCCCATGGGCCTATTGATGCAATTTCGCGAGCAGCTGCAGAAACTGTTCCGAGTGAAATAGTTTTTCCAAGTGCGTCCGCAATCATTGAAAGAATTCGAACATCGCTGCGATTAAGTGAATCGGCAACTGCTGCATCAAATGCGCGGGCACTGCCTGTCCAGTTAAGAAATGATCCACTCTTCTCTGTAACTGCAGCAACTGGCAACACAACATCAGCGCGTTCTGTGACCGCACTTGGTGCGATTTCAAGTGAGACAACGAAGGCTTTCTTGAGTGCTGAAAGTGTTTCAGCTGAATTTTCCAGATCTAGTGGATCAACTCCGCCAACAACTAGTGCATTGATTTCGCCAGAGTTAACGGCAGAAATAATCTCTTTAGTTGAGCGACCAACAGTTGTTGGTACTGCTGCGACTGACCACGCACTTGCTAAATCAACACGAGCGCCAGCATCGGTTACGGGACGTCCGCCTGGAAGAAGATTTCCGATTGCACCAGCTTCGAGTGCTCCGCGTTCTCCAGCTCGGCGTGGAATCCACGCCAACTTTGCACCAGATTGTGATGCAAGCGCTGCAACTGCTGAGAGTGCCCCAGCACTTTCAGAAGCACGCTCTCCGACCAAAATCAGTGATTGCGCAGTTAATGATTGTGACGCAATAGCAGCGCCTTCGGTGCCCGGTGCGACCTTTACAAAAGTTGCTCCAAGTTTTTCAACACCAATTGAAAGCTTTGTTCCAATTGATGTCACTTTTAGTTTGCGCTTCTTTACTTGCTTGTTTAGTCGCAAGAAAACAATTGGTGACTCTTCTTCTGGTTCAAAACCAACCAAAAGAACATGATCTGCTTTATCAATATCTTTATACGTTGTACTTGTTCCAACTACGTGAGCTGCTAAGAAATCGCGCTCTTCATCAGATGTTGCACGTGCACGGAAATCAATGTCATTTGTTTCAAGTGCTACACGAGCAAACTTGCTGTAACCGTAAGCATCTTCATATGTTGCGCGGCCACCGACTAGAACTGCAGCTTTTGCGCCAGCTAATCCAGCCGCGGCCGCTGCAATTGCTTCTGGCCAAGAAGTGACAACGAGTTCACCATCTGAGTTACGAACCATAGGTTGTGCAAGGCGATCAATGGCTGTGATGTATTTAAATGCCCAGCGACCCTTGTCGCAGTTCCACTCTTCATTAATTGTTGGGTCATCGCCAGCAAGGCGACGAAGTGTTTTTCCGCGGCGAACATCGGTGCGCATATCGCATCCTGATGCGCAGTGTTCGCACGCTGATGGAGTTGAAACTAAATCAAATGGACGTGCACGGAATCGATATGACGCACCAGTGAGTGCACCTACTGGACATATCTGAACTGTGTTTCCAGAGAAATATGATTCGAATGGTTGCTCTTCGTAGATACCAACTTGTTGCAGTGCACCACGTTCATTGAGAGTAATAAATGGATCACTTGCAATCTGCTCTGAGAAGCGTGTGCAGCGTGCACAAAGAACGCAACGTTCGCGATCTAGTAATACTTGTGACGACAAATTAATTGGCTTTTCAAATGTGCGCTTCTTGCCTTCAAAACGTGACTCTGCTTGACCATTGCTCATCGCTTGGTTTTGTAGTGGGCACTCGCCACCCTTGTCGCATACTGGGCAATCAAGTGGGTGATTAACGAGCAATAACTCCATGACTCCACGTTGTGCTTTTTCAGCGACATCTGAAGTGAGTTGAGTTTTAACAATCATTCCTGGTTCTACAGGAATTGTGCATGAAGCTTGTGGCTTAGGAAATGCACGGCCATTAATTTCGATATCAACTAAACATTGGCGACATGCACCGACTGGATCTAATAATGGGTGATCGCAGAAACGTGGGATTTGAATTCCAAGTTTTTCGGCCGCACGAATTACGAGTGTTCCCTTAGGAACGCTGACTTCGAATCCATCGATTACAACTGTAATCATGTCAACAACTTCAGTTGTTTGTGATTGTGTAGTTGTCATCTGGCACCTGCGCCTGAAAATATGGTTGAAGCAACTGGATCAAATGGGCATCCCTTGCCAGTTACGTGTGCGATGTATTCGTCGCGGAAATACTTAATTGAAGAAGTAATTGGACTAGTTGCGCCATCACCGAGTGCACAGAAAGAACGGCCCATGATGTTGTCACACAAATCAAGAAGCTTTGCGAGATCTTCTTCTGAGCCAGAACCATTTTCAAGATCACGAAGAATTTGAACAAGCCACCATGTACCTTCGCGACAAGGTGTGCACTTTCCACATGATTCGTGCTTGTAGAACTCTGTCCAGCGAAGTACTGCGCGAACTACGCAGGTTGTTTCATCAAAAATTTGTAGCGCTTTTGTTCCTAGCATTGAACCTGCTGCCGAAACGCCTTCGTAATCAAGTGCGATATCAAGGTGTGCATCTGTAAATAGTGGTGTTGATGATCCACCTGGAGTCCAGAACTTAAGTTTGTGACCTGTGCGAACGCCGCCAGCTAGTTCGAGAATTTCACGAAGAGTAATTCCAAGTGGAGCTTCGAATTGTCCTGGGTTATTGACGTGACCTGAAAGAGAATAAAGAGTCATTCCCTTGCTCTTTTCAGTTCCGTACTTTTGATACCACTCTGCACCGTTAGCAATAATTGCTGGAACTGATGCAATTGATTCAACGTTATTTACAACAGTTGGACGTGCATACAAACCAGCAATTGCTGGAAATGGTGGACGCAAACGTGGTTGACCGCGGAAACCTTCTAGTGAATCAAGCAGTGCTGTTTCTTCACCGCAGATATATGCACCAGCGCCAACGTGTAGAACAAGATCAATTCCCTTACCAAGGTGACCTGCTTTGTATGCATCTTCAATTGCTTGGTTTAGGCGACGAACAACGTGTGTAACTTCGCCGCGAATATAAATAAATGCATGCTTTGCACGAATTGCATGACAAGCAATGATGCAACCTTCAATAAGCACGTGCGGATTAGCCATCAACAAAGGTGTGTCTTTGCATGTTCCAGGTTCGGATTCATCCGCGTTAACAACTAAGTAGTGTTCTTTGTTATCGCCTTGTGGAATAAATCCCCACTTCATGCCAGTTGGAAAACCTGCGCCACCACGACCGCGTAATCCAGAGTCTTTAACTAATTGGATTACTGCATCAGGATCCATTGCAAGTGCTTTTGCTGAAGCTTTGTATCCACCGTTACGTGTGTATGCCTCAATTGTGAATGAATCTTTTTCGTCCCAGTGCGCAGAAAGGACAGGCGTTAGCTTTGACATTGCTTATTTACCTTCCTTTGCTAATTTCAAACCGAGAAGAGTTGGTTCGCCTGCTTGCACGCCTTCATTTGCGCGACCATCGTTAATTCCTGCAAGAACAGCAGAGTTTTCTTTCCATGTTGGAAGCGATTTTGGTCCACGAGTTGGTGGGATTGGATTTCCTTGACGCATTGAATCAACTAAATCTTTTGCTGATTCAACGCTTTGGTTGTCATAAAACTCCCAGTTAGCCATAACAACTGGCGCATAGTCACACGCTGCATTGCATTCGATGTGCTCGAGTGAAACTTTTCCATCTGCCGTTACGCCATCGTTTTCAATACCAAGGTGGCTCTTAAGGCCAGCAAAAATTGCGTCGCCGCCCATGACTGCGCACAGAGTATTTGTACATACTCCTACGTGATATTCGCCAACTGGCTTGCGCTTGTATTGCGTATAGAAAGTAGCAACTGCCGATACTTCTGCAGTTTCAAGTGTTAAAAGCTTTGCAATCAATTCGATGCCGTCATTGGTTACATAACCAGCCTTTGATTGCACATAGTGAAGCAAAGGCATGATCGCAGAACGGCTGCGTGGATAGCGCTTGATGATTGAATCCATTACGGCGAGATCTTGATCAGAAAACATTAGCGATCAACACCTCCCATAACAGGATCGATAGA
>CAZNWM010000008.1:28759-32476 GCA_964576975.1 uncultured Candidatus Planktophila sp. | reverse complement strand
GGCAAAGATGTCTTTGAAGAGCCACCATTAGGCGGACCAGTGGCAGGAATTGCTCGTGGTTTGCAAGAGGTTGCTACTGAATACGTTGCGATTGCAGCCGTTGATATGCCCTACGGTTCGGCACTCTTTTCGCATTTGCTTAGCGCTATTTCTGCTGATGCCGCAATGCCAGTAGATGCAGATGGATTTAAGCAACCACTATGTGGAATCTATCGTCGCGCTGCACTCGTATCTGCAATTGAAAAACTAGGTAATCCGCATGGTCAATCAATGCGCGCCCTATGTGAATTATTGGTCATTGATGAAGTCCACGTAGATGCTTGTGCGCTGATTGATATTGATACGCCTGAGGATTTAATAAGTGCCCACTCCAGCCCTAGACTTACGGGATTATGAGCGAGAAGAAATTGACCCATCTAGACGCTGATGGTCAATCACATATGGTCGATGTCAGCGATCGCGATGTCACTGTGCGCACCGCGCAAGCGAGCGGACATGTATCTCTATCTGCAGAAGTAATCACAATGCTCCGAGATAAAAGAGTTCCAAAAGGTGATGTCCTAGCAACCGCGCGTATCGCCGGAATCATGGGAGCAAAGCGCACACCAGATTTGATTCCACTCTGCCATCCAATTGCCCTGCATTCAGTCACTGTTGAGTGCGAAATAGATAATTCAGGTGTAGCAATTGTTGCAAAAGTAAAGACTGCTGATCGCACAGGTGTTGAGATGGAAGCACTGACTGCCGTAAGCGTGGCTGCATTAACAATCATTGACATGGTAAAGGCCGTCGATCCATCAGCAGCAGTTTCTCATGTTCAGGTAGATAACAAAGATGGTGGACGAAACGGATCGTGGAAGCGTCCGTGAAAGCAGCGATTATTACTGCAAGCGCACGTGCATCCGCTGGAATTTATGAAGACAAAAGTGGAGAGATTCTAAAAACTGGATTGCAAGCCTTGGGCTATGAAGTATCAGGTGTTGTCATTGTGCCTGATGATGTAAAGCAAATCTCGGATGCGATTGCAGCTGCTATTGCCGCTAAAGCAGATCTCGTAGTTACTACAGGTGGCACTGGAATTTCACCCACCGATGTCACGCCTGAAGCAACAGCGCCATACATTGAAAAACTTTTGCCAGGAATCCCAGAAGCGCTGCGCGCATATTCGCGTGAAAAAGTACCAACGGCTGATCTATCGCGCGGACTTGCAGGCACTCATTCATCAACACTAATCATCAATCTTCCCGGCTCACCTGGTGCTGTAAAAGATGGGCTAGTTATCATTGAAAAATTAGCCGGGCATATTCACGAACAGTTGCGCGGTAAAGATCATGGGTAAAGTCTTTGTTACTGATCAAGTCATTTCTGCAGCGCATTTGACTACGCTTGTACAATGCAATAAATCTGGCGCAGTAGTTAGCTTTAGTGGGGATGTTCGAAATCATGATGGCGGCAAGGGCGTATCAACGCTTACCTATGAAATACATCCGAGTGCACAAGAAGTACTTGAATCAATAGTTACCGAAGTCAGTGCACGCTTTGCAATCAATGATGTGGCTGTTGCTCATCGTTATGGCGATATTGCAATCGGTGAATGTGCTTTTGCTGTTGCAGTCAGTGCAGATCACCGAGAAGCAGCTTTTGATGCTTGTAGCGCCCTCGTAGATACTGTTAAAGAAAAATTGCCCATTTGGAAGCATCAAGTATTTGCTGATGGCAGTGATCAGTGGGTTAACTTCGCATGAATACATTGATTGATACTTATGGTCGCGTGCATCGCAACCTTCGAGTTTCACTGACAGATCGTTGCAATCTTCGCTGCACATATTGCATGCCTAATGACTTTGCTGCTTGGTTGCCCTCAGAACATCAACTTACGACCGATGAACTAGTACGTGTCATTGAAATTGCAGTCAGTGAAGGAATCAACGAAGTCCGACTGACTGGGGGAGAGCCACTGCTGCGCCCCGATATTGTGGAAATAGTTTCGCGCATCAACGCAATCACAAATGCACCAACTTTGACCATGACTACAAATGCTCTAACACTTGCAAAAGTTGCACAGCCACTAGTGGATGCGGGATTAACTCGAATCAATATCAGTTTGGATACGTTAGATCGAGACCGATTTAAGTTAATGACACATCGTGATCGAATCGATGATGTATTTGCTGGAATCAAAGCGGCGCAGGCCGCTGGCATAAATCCGATAAAAATTAATGCGGTATTACTAAAGGGTGTTAACGCAGATGAAGCACCGGCACTTCTGGAATGGGCACTTGCAAACAACTTAGCGCTACGTTTTATCGAACAGATGCCACTCGATGCTGGTGGGATTTGGGAGCGTTCCGCACTTGTTACTGCAGATAATATTTATGCAGATTTGTCTACTCGTTATCAATTAACACCTTGTGATGATCGAGGGTCATCACCTGCTGAAGAGTTTTTTGTAAATGGTGGCCCAGCAACAGTAGGCATTATTGGCAGCGTTACACGCCCATTCTGTGGTGCGTGTGACCGTCTTCGCCTTACATCTGATGGACAACTTCGTTCATGCTTGTTCTCACTTGAAGAGATGGATCTGCGCACCGCAATGCGAAATGGCGCAAGTGATGAAGATATTGCTCAACGCTTTCGAAAAACCGTTGCAGGCAAATTACCTGGACACGGAATCAATGATCCAAAATTTATTCAACCACAGCGACCAATGTCAGCTATTGGTGGTTAAGCACCACCAGCAAAACGTGGCAACACATCTATTGTGCTTCCTGCACTAATTTCTTGATTCATATCAGTTGGCGCAAGGCCATCTACAAGGTATGAGCATTGCGGCAAGACCGCAGTCAATTCACCGTGGGATGAAATATTTTCAATAATTGATGCAAGTGAGCCCGGTTGGCATGAAATCATTTCGGTACCAGCTTTTGCGCGCGCAACTGCAAAGAGTCGGACCTGTACGGATGCCATGTGCCGAGTATAAGGTTGGCAGATGCTTGAATTCATAGCCATTGCAGCGGTCGGTCTACTTGTAGGCGTGATTAACGCAATGGCTGGTGGGGCCTCAGTTATTTCATTCCCAGTTTTGCTCGCCACAGGAATTTCTCCAGTAAGTGCTGCTGTCACAAATGCTGTTGGCGTCACACCTGCTAATTTTTTTGCACTCATTGCAATTAGACACCGAATTAAAGAGCTTGCTCGAGAGTTTGCATCGCTCATCGTGATTTCAACAATAGGAGCGATCATCGGCTCTATAGCGTTACTAACTCTTCCACCACGTGTCTTTGAAAAGCTTGTGCCATTTTTATTACTTGGAGCGACCCTGACACTCCTTATTAAGGTTAAACCGCATCGCGGCAAGCGCCACCAATCCTTAGAAAATGCTGGAATTGCTGCAAGTGGTTTGTACTGCGGGTATTTTGGTCCCGGCCAAGGCGTGATGGTTATTGCAGTCCTTGCGCGAGATGCGCGTCGGGATCCAGCTGTCTTAAATACTGCGAAGAATTTAATTGTTGGTTGCACAAGCGTTGTTTCAAACATCATCTATGTATTAAGCGGGCTTGTTAACTGGCCTTTTGCACTCGCCCTCTTGTCGGGTGCAATGGTGGGGGGAACCCTGGGAGGTCGCTGGGCAACGGTGATGCATCCGAACTTCTACAAAGCGTTAGTCCTGGTCACAGGGCTCGGGGCCAGCGCCTGGCTCTTCGAGAAATACCTCTT
>CAZNWM010000008.1:0-28659 GCA_964576975.1 uncultured Candidatus Planktophila sp. | reverse complement strand
TAGTCCTGGTCACAGGGCTCGGGGCCAGCGCCTGGCTCTTCGAGAAATACCTCTTTTAGCTACCTATTCATTCGTATACAACTGATATACGATTCCGGACATGAGCAGCATCGCCTCCCAAGAGATCCTTACTCGGGGTCCTGAAGGAACTTCACTTGCCGAAGAAGCGTATGCAGTTATTCGATCAAAGATCATCACACTCGAATTAGAACCAGGTTCACTTATTTCAGAAGCCACATTGATGGCGAAGTTAAATTTTGGTCGCACACCCATTCGTGAAGCGTTGCGCATATTGGCAAATGAAAAACTCGTTGAAGTTTTCCCACGTCGTGGCATGTTTGTCTCAAATGTTGATGTTGAAAACTTAGCTGCCGTCTCTGAAGTTCGTGCAGTCCTTGAGATAAAAGCCGCCGAGCTAGCTGCAGTGCGTTCGACTAAGTCTGATCGCGCAATCACGCTCGAATTGATTAAAGAGATTGATTCAATCAAAGGCAAGCCAGAGATGCGCACTTTGATTCAACTCGATCAAAGAATTCACCACCACATTTATGAGTGCACTCACAATGAATTTTTAGCTTCATCGCTTGATAATTACTATGCCCATGCTCTTCGCATCTGGTTTATGGCTCTAGATCAAGTAGAAGAACTATCAGCTGCAATTATCGAGCACCGCGCACTGCTCGAGGCAATTGCGGCAAATGATGGCAAGGCAGCAGCGAAGGCAATGCGTGATCACGTCGAAGGTTTCGAAACAACAATTCGAAAGAATCTCTAACAAACCACCAACCACCAAGGAAATAAACGGAGAAAATCATGAGCGGCAAGTTACCAAGCAAGGCAAAGTGCGTCGTTATCGGCGCAGGAATCGTCGGCAATGGCATGGTGTATCACCTTGCAAAACTGGGATGGAAAGACATCGTCCAGATTGATAAAGGACCGCTACCAAATCCTGGTGGTTCAACAGGTCACGCATCTAACTTTATTTTTCCCGTGGATCACTCCAAGGAAATGACTGCAATTACTGCAGAGAGCATGCGTCAATACAAAGAGTTTGGAACATTTACTGAATCTGGTGGAATTGAAGTTGCTCGTACTCCAGAGCGTATGCAAGAACTTGCTCGTCGTATTACTTCTGCAAAATCATGGGGCGTCGATGGTGGTCGAATTATTTCCCCAGCAGAAGTTAAGAAGCTTGTTCCATACATTGATGAAACGGTAATCCTTGGTGGTTATTACCAACCTACAGTGGGCGTTGTTGACTCACTTCGTACAGGAACATTGATGCGCGAAAAGGCTGCAGAAATGGGCGCTGCGCAATCATTTGCAAATGTTGAAGTTCAAGACATCACAACTGAGAACGGCCGCGTGAAAGCAGTTGTTACCGATCAAGGAACAATCGAAGCTGATTACGTTGTGATCGCAACAGGTTGCTGGTCACCAAAGCTTGCAGCAATGGCTGGCGCACATATTCCGTTAACACCTGCTGTTCACCAGATGAAGGACATTGGACCTGTTCCATTCTTCGCTGGCGCAAAGGGCGATATCGAATGGCCAATTATTCGTGACATGGACACATTCATGTACGAGCGCCAACACGGTACAGGTCTTGAAATCGGTTCATATGCGCACCGTCCAATTCTTTATAACCCAGATGATCTTCCATCAAATGCAACAGCAACGCTTTCACCAACAGAGTTTGCATTCACTCAAGCAGACTTCGACATTCAAGATGAGCACTCATACGAGTTAATGCCATCAATTGTTGGCGATGAAAATGTTCGCGAGAAGTACGCATGTAACGGAATTCTTTCTTACACACCGGATGGAATGCCTATCTTGGGAGAAACTCCTGAAGTAAAGGGACTCTGGTCAGTTGCAGCTGTATGGATCAAGGAAGGCCCAGGAACTGCAAAGTCTGTTGCAGAGTGGATGGTATTGGGAGATTCTCATATTGATCTTCATGCATCAAACATCGCTCGCTTCCACGAGCACCACAAAGATGACAAGCACGTGAAGGCTCGCGTTGCAGAGTCATTTAACAAGACATACGGAATTGTTCACCCACTCGAGCAATACGAATCAAATCGTAAAGTTCGTTTGTCTCCATATTACGAGCGCGAAGAAAAACTTGGCGCAGTCTTTTATGAGACAGCAGGATGGGAACGTCCATTCTGGTATGAGTGCAACAAAGATCTCGTAGCAAAGTTTGGCGACAAAGTAATGCCTCGTACTGCTGAATGGGAGTCACGTTGGTGGTCACCAATTATCAATGCCGAGCACTTACAAATGCGCGAAACTGCTGGCATCGTAGATCTCACAGCATTCGCTTACTTTGATATCACTGGTCCATCAGCACTTGCTGTTGTACAAAAGGCTGCACTACGTCAGATGGATGTAGCAGTTGGTCGCGTTGTTTATACGCCCGTGCTCGGTCCAAATGGTGGATTCAAATCAGATTTAACAATCATGCGACTCGGTGATTCACACTTCCGTGTGGTTACAGGTGGAGCGCACGGTATGGCAGATAAGAAGTGGTTTGCTGACTTGTTGCCATCCGATGGCACAGCAACAATTAAAGACATTACTTCTGATTACACAACTCTTGGCGTGTGGGGTCCTAATGCACGAAAGATTGTTCAAGAAGTTACCTCTGCTGACATGAGCAATGAAGCCTTCAAGTTCAGTACATGTAAAGAAATCGATATCAAGGGCGTGAAAGTTCTTGCATCACGTATTTCTTACGTCGGCGATCTTGGTTGGGAATTCTATGTACCAATGGCTGATGGCCCTGCTCTCTGGGATGCACTCTGGGAGTCCGGTAAGAATCACGGAATGATTCCAGTTGGAATCGGTGTGTACGGAACAACAGGTCGTCTTGAAAAGTGTTACCGCGCATACGGTCCAGAACTAGAGACCGAATACACAGTGGTTGAAGCAGGAATGCAGACACCGAAACTAAAGGATGCGGACTTCGTTGGTAAAGAAGCTCACGTAAAGCACCGCAGCGAAAAACCTGTTGCGATGCTCTGCACACTCTTTGTCGATGATCACAAATCTTCAACTGGTGAGAAGCGCTACATGATGGGTAACGAACCAATCCTTACTCTTGATAAGCAACCAATTACTGATGCACATGGACGTCGTTCGTATGTAACAAGTGCTGGTTCAGCACCATCATTGGGTAAACACATTCTGATGTCGTACTTGCCAACAGAACTAGCAGTTGCCGGAAACAAGTTCTTAGTTGAGTACCTAGGAGAGCACTATCCATGTTCAATTGCTGAAGTAGGCGCTACATCAGTATTTGATCCATCCAATGAGAGGATTTTGGCGTAATGGATGTTTTAGTCTGTTTAAAGCGAGTACCTCTTGCAGGTGGAACGTTAATTCTCACACCGGATGCAAAAGATATCGAAACCAAGCATCTTGGTTTCGGAATTAGTCCGCACGAAGAGAACGCCGTAGAAGCTGGTGTACAACTAGTTGAGCAAATGGGCGGAACGCTTACTTTGTTAACGCTTGGACCATCAGATGCTGAAGAACAATTGCGTGCACAACTCGCAATCGGCGCAACCCGCGCGGTTCTTCTCGAAACCGATGGACAAGAGTGGGACCCACAAGGAACTGCTGCAGCACTAGTTGATGCCATTAACGCTGAAGAGACAAAGTTTGATCTGATTATTTTCGGCGCAGAGTCCGTTGATAGTGCTGGATATCAAATTCACGTGCGTGTAGCACATGCTCTCAATCGCCCAATCGTTACAAACGTTAAGGCGATGAAGATTGAAAATGGAATCGCATCGTGTGAACGCGTTGTCGCAACAGGCCGCGAACACTACGAAGCACCGCTTCCAGCAATTGTGACTGTGCGAGATGGATTAAACATTCCTCGTTATCCATCTGTGCCTGGTCGTATGCAAGCACGTAAGAAGCCAGTTGATATGAAAAAGGCTGACCCACGTGTTCCTAAGTTAGAAAAACTTAATCTCACAATTGCTCCATCTAAATCAACAGGAGCAGAAGTTTTGGGCAACGGCGCAGATGCTGTTCCAGCCTTAGTTGAAGTCCTAAAGAAGATCGGAGCGCTCTAATGATTTTGGTACTAGTAGATCACGATCGTGGCGAATTAGATCCATTGTCACTGCGCGCACTTACTGCTGCGCGCAAACTTGGACAAGACGTTGAAGCTGTTGTCATCGGAAAAGACGGCGCAGGCTTAGCAGGAACTGTCGGCGAATACGGTGCAAAGGTTTTACACGTTGCGACTCACTCAGACATTACTGATTACACACCACAAGCATCTGGCCGCGCCCTTAAGGATCTTGTTGAAAAAACAAATCCTGCTGCTGTCATTGCAGCTGGAAGTCCTCGTGGAAACGAACAATTGGCGCACCTTGCAGCATTTCTAGATGCGCCTATGGCATCTGATTGTTCATCAATCACACTCGGAACACCACACGTTGTTCAGCGTGCGCGCTGGGCTGGAAACCTAATTGAAGAAGCAAATGTGCATTCGCCACTTTTGATTGCATCAATATTTCCATTCTCTACTGAGCCAGAATCTGCAAATGGTGGCGCTGCAACTGTGTGTGAGTTCCAACCAACTCTTGAAGCGAGTGACACAGTTGTTCGCATTCTTAGCCGTGACTCTGGTGAATCCAAGGGTGGTGGCGTAACACTGAGTGATGCGAAGGTAATCATCTCTGGTGGTCGCGGAGTTGGCGGTCCAGAAGGCTTCGATAAGTTAGAAGAACTCGCAGCGTTAATGGAAGGCACGGTTGGTTGTTCACGCGTTGTGACTGCATCCGGATGGCGCCCACACGCAGAGCAAGTTGGACAGACTGGCACCAAAGTTGCACCAGATCTTTACATTGCTTGCGGAATTTCAGGGGCGATGCAACACATTGCTGGAATGAAGAACAGCAAGACAATCGTTGTCATCAATACAGATCCTGAAGCTCCAATTCTAAATTACGCGGATTACGCAATTATCGGTGATTTGCATCAAGTACTTCCGGCACTAACTAGCGCAGTACGAGCAGCAAAGGGATAAAAATGTCGGATATCGAAATCGCCCAGAAAGCAACAATGAAGCCAGTTCTTGAAATTGGCGCGTCCCTAGGAATTGGAGCTGAGCATCTCGAACCATACGGCCATTACAAAGCAAAGATCTCTCTTAAGTATTTGGATTCATTGCCAAAGAAGAGCGATAGCAAACTTGTTTTAGTAACCGCTATTAGCCCAACACCTGCGGGTGAAGGAAAGACAACTACAACAGTTGGTTTAGGCGATGCACTTCGCTTTATCGGCAAGAAATCGCTGATTGCACTTCGCGAACCTTCCCTTGGTCCAGTCTTTGGAATGAAGGGTGGAGCAGCAGGTGGCGGATACGCACAAGTTGTTCCCATGGAAGATATCAATCTTCACTTCACAGGTGATTTCAGTGCAATTGCGTTGGCAAATAATTTGCTTGCAGCACTTTTAGATAACCATATTCATCACGGCAATACATTAGATATTGATGTACGCCGTGTTGCATGGAAGCGCGTAGTAGATATGAATGACCGCGCCCTTCGCGAAATTGTTGCATCCCTTGGTGGCGTCGGAAACGGCATGCCACGTCAAGACGGGTTTGACATCGTTGTTGCATCTGAAATCATGGCGATTTTCTGCCTTGCAACATCTATTGAAGATCTCAAAGAACGTATGGGCAAGATTGTTGTTGCATACACACGCGATAAGAAGCCGGTTCTTGCTAGTGATCTCAATGCTCACGGCGCAATGACGGTAATCCTTAAGGACGCTTTCCAACCGAACTTGGTGCAAACTCTAGAAAACACTCCAGCCTTTGTGCATGGTGGACCATTTGCGAACATCGCTCATGGTTGTAACTCAGTTGTTGCGACTACTTCAGCACTGAAACTTGCAGATTATGTTGTTACAGAGGCAGGTTTTGGCGCAGATCTTGGTGCTGAAAAGTTCATTGACATTAAATGCCGCAAGGCCGGCATCGCACCATCTGCATGCGTGCTTGTTGCAACTGTGCGCGCTCTCAAGTACCACGGTGGCGCAGATCTAAAGACAATTACTGATGAAAACCTTGATGCACTCGAAAAGGGCATCGTTAACCTAGAGCGCCACATTAAGAACATCACAACTGTTTATAACTTGCCATTAGTTGTTTCAATCAATCACTTCACAAGTGATACAAAAGCTGAAGTTGATTTGCTTCGCAAAAAGGTTGAAGCACTCGGCGTTAAAATTGTTCTTGCTACTCACTGGGCAGATGGCGGTAAAGGCGCTGCAGATCTTGCTCACGCTGTTGTCGAACTCTGCGAGAAGCCTTCAAAGATGACATATGTCTATGAAGACAGTGCAACTCTTTGGGAAAAGGTCACAGCGGTTGCGACAAAGATCTATGGCGCTGCGGACGTCACAGCCGATGCAAAGGTACGTAACAAGATTAAAGAGCTGCAAGATGGCGGCTACGGACACTTCCCAATCTGTGTCGCAAAGACTCAATACTCATTCTCAACAGATGCAGCGCTTCGCGGTGCACCAAGTGGGCACTCACTTAATATTCGCGAAGTTCGACTATCTGCTGGCGCTGAATTCATCGTGCTCGTCTGCGGTGAAATCATGACAATGCCAGGACTTCCAAAAGTTCCATCTGCTGAGCGCATTGATTATGTCGATGGCAAGGTTGTAGGTCTTTTCTAAGATGTCATATCCATCATGGAGTATCGAAGAAGCAACACGCGTGTTGACTCCTTTGAAAAATGTTCAAGGCCCAGTGCTTATTGCACTGCAAGCTGTGCAAGAGCATTTTGGGTATGTCCATGAGGATGCAGTTACTTTGATTGCAGAAACTTTCAATGTTTCTAGAGCAGATGTGCATGGAGTACTTACGTATTATCACGATTTACGTACTACTCCTGCACCTGCTCGCAGCATTCAAATCTGTGTAGCAGAAGCGTGCCAAGCAGTTGGATCTCGCGAATTAGTTGCAGCTGTTGAGAAAAAACTTGGTAAGAAAATTGATGAAACTTATGCAGATGTAGAAATCAAGTCAGCCTACTGCTTTGGCAATTGTGCACTTTCGCCAGCTGCAATGGTTGATGGGGAACTAGTTGGTCGTGCAACTGTTGAGAAGGTGACCGCATGAGCACAGTTGTTTACATTCCTAACGACAGCGCAGCTGTTTCAATTGGTGCCGATCAAGTTGCAGCACTTGTTGCACAAGAAGCAGTTAAGCGATCACTGGATGTCACCATTATTCGAAATGGAACACGTGGTGCTCTTTGGCTTGAAACTCTCGTCGAAGTTGTTACACCACAAGGTCGTATCGCATACGGTCCCGTGCAACCAGAAGATGTTTCATCTTTGTTTGATTCAGATTTTCTAAAGGGCGGAGCTCATAAACTCTCACTCGGTTTAACAGATGAAATTGCTTGGTTTGCAGGTCAAGATCGAGTTACCTATAAGCGCGTAGGTTTAATTGATCCGCTCTCACTGAAAGATTACGAATCACACGGTGGTCTAGTTGGTTTGCGTAAAGCAATCACACAGAGCGGAAGCGACATCGTTGCCGAAGTAACAGCATCTGGTTTGCGTGGTCGTGGGGGAGCAGGTTTTCCTGCAGGCATTAAATGGAAGACCGTATTGGATGCACAGGCAGATCAAAAATATGTCTGTTGTAATGCAGATGAAGGTGACAGCGGAACATTTGCAGACCGTATTTTGATTGAAGCAGATCCATTCACTTTGATTGAAGGAATGGCGATTGCTGCAGTCGCAGTCGGTGCAACACAAGGATTTGTTTACTTACGTTCTGAGTATCCAACTGCCATCACACGTTTGCGCGATGCAATTGCGATTGCAGAAACCGCTGGAGTACTCGGTTCATCAATTCTTGGAAGCAAGCATTCTTTTAATCTTGAAGTTCGAGTTGGTGCTGGTTCATATGTGTGCGGTGAAGAAACAGCCATGCTTGAAAGCATTGAAGGTAAGCGCGGCGTTATTCGTTCAAAGCCGCCGCTACCTGCAATTGCAGGTCTCTTCGGTAAACCAACAATTATCAATAACGTCTTAACGCTTGCGAGTGTTCCAGCGGTAATTGCAGATGGCGCTGCTGCATACGCTGCACGTGGAACAGGTCGCTCACTCGGCACGCAAGTTTTCCAACTAGCCGGCAATATTGCTCGTGGCGGAATCATTGAAACTGCATTTGGTATTACGTTAGAAACTCTTGTGAATACTTTTGGTGGCGGAACTCTAAGTGGCAAACCACTTCGCGCAATCCAAATTGGTGGGCCACTCGGTGCGTACTTCAACTCTTCACACCTTGGTGTTTCCATGGATTACGAATCACTTGCAGCAGCTGGTGGAATGCTTGGCCACGGTGGCGTTGTTTTATTTGATGAGTCAGTCGATCTTGCCCAACAAGCAAAGTTTGCAATGGAGTTCTGCGCCCTCGAATCGTGCGGAAAGTGCACTCCCTGTCGCCTGGGTTCTACACGAGGGGCTGAAACTATTGAAAAGATTATTTCTGGCGTGGATGTTCCCGCAAATAAGTTATTGCTCTTAGACTTGTGTGACGTGATGACAGATGGATCGCTCTGCGCAATGGGTGGACTTACTCCACTTCCAGTAAAGAGCGCCATGAATAACTTTCCAGAAGACTTCACAGGAGGTGCCAAGAAATGACAATGATCATCGAGCCAGATTTCGGCACTCCAGCAAGTAAGAAGAGCGAGAGCGTTACTGTCGAAATCGATGGAAAATCCGTAACTGTTCCGGCTGAAACTTCGATTATGCGAGCTGCTGCAATGCTTGGCAATAACATTCCAAAGCTCTGCGCAACTGATCGCCTTAAGGCTTTTGGTTCATGTCGACTGTGCGTTGTAGAAATTGATGGACGCAATGGAACACCATCTTCTTGCACTACTCCCGTAGCCGATGGCATGAAAGTTTCTACTAAGACAGAGCGCGTGCAGAAGATTCGCCGCGGTGTCATGGAGCTCTACATGTCAGATCACCCAGCAAATTGTGAAACTGGCGATGAGTGCAAAATGCACGGAATGGCTAAAGAAGTTGGTCTGACTGAAGTGCGCTACGAAGGTAAAACTCACCTTGGCCTTGTAAAAGATGAAACAAATCCATATTTCACATTTGATTCAACAGAGTGCATCGTCTGTAACCGCTGTGTTCGTGCGTGCGATGAAGTACAGGGAACATTTGCGTTAACCATTGAAAACCGTGGCTTTGAAGCCCGCGTTTCCTCTTCCGGTACATCATTTATCGAAAGCGAATGCGTATCGTGCGGTGCATGTGTTCAAGCATGTCCAACTGGTGCGCTGACAGAAAAAACTTTACTCACAATTGGCGCACCTACTCGTTCTGTAATTACAACGTGCGCATATTGCGGAGTTGGTTGTTCATTTAAGGCCGAAATGCGTGGGGATGAACTCGTGCGCATGGTTCCACTTAAAGATGGTGGAGCAAACGCTGGCCACTCATGCGTAAAGGGACGCTTTGCATGGGGATATGCAACTCACAATGATCGCATTACAAAGCCAATGATCCGCGAAAAAATTACCGATCAATGGCGCGAGGTTTCATTTGAAGAAGCAATCGCTTTTGCCGCTGCCGGACTTAAGAAGATTCAAGCCGAAAGCGGCCCAGATTCAATCGGTGGAATCACATCATCTCGTTGCACCAACGAAGAGGTTTATGTTGTTCAAAAGATGGTTCGCGCAGCATTTGGCAATAACAACGTAGACACTTGTGCGCGCGTATGTCACTCACCAACTGGTTACGGATTAAGTAAGACATTTGGAACATCTGCAGGTACACAGGATTTTGAATCCGTCGAATTCGCTGATGTTGTTATGGTCATTGGTGCTAATCCTGCGGTAGCTCACCCAGTATTTAACTCACGTATGAAGCAGGCTATTCGTCGCGGAGCCAAACTTATTGTTGTCGATCCACGCGTAACAGAGACAGTTAAGTCCGCACATGTACAAGCAGATCACCATCTTCAGTTAATGCCCGGAACAAATGTGGCTGTCATCAATGCCCTTGCTCACGTCATTGCAACTGAAGGTTTAATTGATCGCGCTTTCGTAGAGCAACGTTGTGATCTTGAGGCATTTGCGACATGGGAAAAATTCATCGCCCTGCCAGAGAATTCTCCAGAAACACTAGAAGCTGCATCAGGTGTGCCAGCACAGAAGATTCGTGAAGCAGCCAGACTCTTTGCATCAGCACCAAATGGCGCTATTTATTATGGACTCGGCGTAACAGAACATAGCCAAGGTTCAACAATGGTTATGGGCATTGCAAACCTTGCAATGGCAACTGGAAACATCGGACGCAAGGGTGTTGGAGTTAATCCACTTCGTGGTCAAAACAACGTGCAGGGATCTTGCGACATGGGCTCCTTCCCACATGAGCTTCCTGGATATCGACATATTTCACGTGATGATGTTCGCGATATCTACAATAAAAAGTGGGGCGTAACTCTTCGCGCAGAACCAGGTTTACGTATTCCGAATATGTTTGATTCAGCTCTTGGCAACAAGTTCCGTGGCCTTTATGTGCACGGTGAAGATATTGCCCAATCAGATCCAAACACCACACACGTACACGCAGCTCTTCGTGCCATGGATATGGTCATTGTTCAAGATTTATTCTTGAATGAAACATCTAAGTTTGCGCACGTCTTTTTGCCAGGCACATCATTCCTTGAAAAAGATGGAACATTTACCAATGCTGAACGCCGCATCAATCGCGTTCGCCCAGTAATGCCATCAAAGACTGGCAAGACTGAATATGAAGTTACATGCGATCTTGCACGCGCTATGGGTTATGAGATGTCATACGAAAACGCAGCACAAATCATGGATGAAATTGCTGCGACAACTCCAACATTTGCAGGTGTTTCATTTGAACACCTAGATCGCGTCGGTTCACTTCAATGGCCAGTAAATGAAAAGGCTCCTGAAGGCACACCAACCATGCACATCAATGAGTTTGTGCGTGGTGAAGGAAAATTCATGCCTACGCCATACGTAGCAACACAAGAGAAATCGACTCGTAAATTTCCACTATTGCTTACAACTGGTCGCATCTTGAGTCAGTACAACGTGGGTGCACAAACACGTCGCACGGCCAATAACATCTGGCACAGTGAAGATATTTTGGATATTCACGAATCGGATGCAGAAATGCGTGGAATTAAAGATGGATCATGGGTAAAGCTTTCATCACGTGTGGGCGAAACAATCATGCATGCGCGAATCACAGATTCAGTGCCTGCGGGAGTTGTCTATACAACCTTCCACTTCCCTGAATCTGGAGCAAACGTCATCACAACTGATTATTCAGATTGGGCAACAAATTGCCCAGAATACAAAGTTACGGCTGTTGAAATTTCACCAAGTGAAAAGGGACCAGCTGTTATTCATCCACATGAGATTGCTGGAGATTCACAACTAGATTCGATTATTCGCATGGCAAATCAGATTGCTGCCAACGTTCCAACAACTAGTGCACCTGAAATTGAAGTTGCTCATCACATCGTTCAGTTCTGGACTCCTGAAATGCGCGAACGCCTGCATAACGATGTGGATCGCAGCAAACTCAGCCCAATAGTTCTAAAGGCGATGGAGCTGGAATCAGTTAAGTAGTTCCAGGATTTGTTCTTTAAGGCTGCCTTCTCCAACAACGTCAATTTCAAGTTCTAGACCAATTAGATCTGCTGCTGCATGTGCCATAACACTTAACTCTGGTGTTGGATTTTGAGCCAACCACACCATCTTCTTGTAATGCTTAAAGTAATCATCACGAAGATCTGGGCGTTTATCTAAACCAAGTTCAACAATAACGCTGCGGTGAAAGGATTTAACGAGAAAATCTGTCAAAAAGTAGGTGCCGGCATCAGCATCCATGATTGCTTGAATCTTCTCTTTTCCAGCGAAGATGTCATAGCAATGATTGCCACCCAGGCGCTTTAGCCCAAGCTTTTCAATGACCGTATCGAGTGCGCCATATGTGCCGCAATCGGCGTATGCAACTGCGCATTTAGAGTGCTTATCTTTAATCTCTAAATAAGTTTTCTCAACTTCTCCAGCAATTTTGGCTGGTTGATTATGAAGAAGTGGTGGCAGGGGATAGATAGTGACATCGAGCTTTTCGGCATCCGTGATGTGTGCAATGTGTGTAGCAATTGCGCCACAGGCAATCACAGCGACTGACATGTTTTATGCAGGAAAGCTAAGGCGCTCAACGAACTTGTCGTTAAAGTCTGCGCGATCAGATAATTCGATGTAATCAATTGAATCGAGTAGTGCCATCGCACCGTTTCGCTCTTGAGCAGATAGCAAGACCATCTTTGCGCCTTCACCAGCAACGTTTCCAGCAGAAACAATGCGCATAACTGGAAGTTTAGGTACTAAGCCGATGTTAACAGCAGATGCTGGAGAGAGATAAGAACCGAATGAGCCAGCGAGCAATACTTGTTGTACTTCACTCTCTGCTACACCGAACTCTTCGAGCAATAACGCCCAACCAGTTGCAATCGCAGCCTTAGCGAATTGAAGTTCGCGAACATCGCGCTGAGTTAGGAATACGCAATCATTGAGATCGCCTTCATTGCCACCCCATGTCAAAACAAATACTCGTTCGCCTTCGCGCTCAACAAGTCTGCTCGCAACTTTCGGTGCCACCTTTTCAGCAATATCTTGCGGAACAAAGCGGCCAGAGTGATCCAATAGTCCCAGTTGAACTAAAGATGCACACGCATCTACAAGACCAGATCCGCAGATGCCGATCGCTTTTGTATTCTCAATAGTGCCTATTTCAAGTTCTCCATCGACAACCTTGATTGTTTCAATGGCGCCACTAGCAGCGCGAACACCACATTTAATTGATGCAGCTTCAAAGGCAGGACCTGCAGGAGCAGCGGTCGCAAGAATTTTGTCGCCATCTCCTAAAATGATTTCGCAGTTTGTGCCCACATCAATAAACAAACGAAGTCGCTTGTCGCGATCCATTCCCGAAGCCAAAGCACCAGCCACAATGTCGCCACCAACGTATGCACCCAAGGAAGGCATGATTACTGCTTTCGCACGTGGATGAACATTGATACCGAGTTCGGCTGCTTGAACGTCAGGAAAAGATGCGCTGACCATAATAAATGGAGCAACACCCAATGGTTCTGGGTCAATACCAAGTGCTAATTGCGTCATGGTTGCATTGCCAGCAAGTGCTACTTCGTAAACATTGAGCGGATTTACACCTGCTTCTTCGCACACTTCAGCACTGAGTTCTGCCAAAGTTTGTTGTGCAAAACCACGAAGACGATCCAGAGCTGTTGCATCCATCATGGTTGCTGAAATTCGAGAAATAACATCGGCGCCAAAAGGTTGTTGTTTATTGAGCATTGATTTAACGGCAACTGGTGTACCGGTATTGAGATCGAGCAGAGTTGCCACAACTGTTGTTGTGCCTAAGTCGTAGGCAATTCCATAGCGAATTTCTGTTGTGTCACCTGGTTCAATATCGATGAGCTCTTGATCGACGAAAACAGCAGTTACTTTGAAAAATGACTCACGAAGCACTTTTGGCAGATTACGCATTGCAGCCAATGAAACCGTCGCTTCGATGTCATCGATTGCATCAAGTAAACGCACAATATCTGTGCGTTGGTCATGAAGCGTTGGCTCTTCTAATTCGACGTAACGCTTTTGCACGGCAGGACGCAAGATAACTTGGCGCCCAACACCGACAGTTGCAGCCTTTGGACGAGTTGTCAGCGGTGGAACATCGAGTGTCACATCTTTGGCTGCGCGCACTAAGCACGCCAGGCGCCAACCATCTTTGATTTCACTTTCTGTAAATGCACGGTAATCAAGTTTTGAAGGTTCGACATCTCCTGTTGTTACTTTGATACGACACTTTTTACATGTGCCATATCCACCGCAGGTTGAATCAATTGCAATTCCGTTCCACGATGCCGCATCAAATGCGCTAACACCCGTTGGAACGGTGAAACCTTTTTCATTTGCAACTGAACCATCTTTTTCGAGCACGCGAAAAGTCAGCTTGATGCGACCTGTTCCATCGTGTGCTGGAATAAGTGATGGGTCGAGCTCTTTTTTACTAATGATTTATCCTTCAGTCTTTGCAGCTTCTTGTGCACGGAAGCGTGAAATCCAATTTCCGCCCCATTGGTCCATACCGAGCAATAGATCTGCAGCGCGAACAGCTTCGTTAATTGCTGGTGTGCGAGCATCCATAACCGCACATGTCAGACCGTGTGACATTGCAGCCGGTAGGAAAGCAGCGTTAAGTGCATGGCGATTTGGCAGACCAAATGAAATATTTGATGCGCCCAGTGTCATGTTTAGGCCAAACTTTTCACGGATGAGGTGAATTGTCTCAAGTGTAATTTTTACAGCATCAGGATCTGCGCCCACTGTCATTGCAAGTGGATCGATAACTAAGTTATCTAGTGAGATGCCGTGCTTTTCAACTGTTCGAATAATTTTTTCAGTAATAACAATGCGCTCTGCAGCAGTTGCCGGAATACCAATTTCATCATTTGGTAGGGCGATGATTGCGGCGTTGTGCTTTTTGATCAGCGGCAGGATTAACTCCATACGATCATCTTCACCAGTCATTGAGTTAACGAGAGCTTTACCTTCGTATGCTTCAAGACCTGCTTGCAACGCTTCAATAACGGATGAGTCAATACAAATTGGCATATCTGTCATGCCTTGAATCATCTTGATTGCTTTAGACAAAAGTGCTGGTTCATCAGTCAGCGGCACACCCATGTTGACATCGAGCATGTCAGCGCCGCCCTTGATTTGTGATTCAACATCTACAGCAATAGTTGATAGGTCTCCTGCACGAAGCAACTCTTGGAACTTCTTACGACCGGTTGGGTTAATGCGTTCACCAATAATGACGAAAGGTTGGTCGTGGCCGATAGTGACTGTCTTCGAGGCTGATTGAACAACTGTATGCATGTGCTGAGCTCCTGTTACTTGTATTGGTTTGGTGTTCGGCCGAGGTCGTACATTAACCGCTCAAGAGTGTCATCGTGGCGGAAATCTGTGATGTGCAATCCACGCACACCTGGTAACGAAAGTGCGTGCTTAGCTTGTTCTAGTGCAAGTTGGTATGCAGCTTCTGCTTGATCTGCAGATTGTGCAACTCGATCAATAACATCTTGGGGAACGCTGATGCCCGGAACCTTATCGTTCATGAAACTCAGTGGCTTGGCACTTTTAATTAAAACAACGCTTGGAATAATCGCTAAACCTGGAACCGTGGCAGCAACGCCTGCACAGAATTTTTCGAGACGATCTGGGTGATAACCAATTTGAAGTTGAATCATTTGAGCGCCGGCACGGTGTTTTTTCAGCGCGCGTTCGATGCGGTAATCATGTGGGGGAGCGAAGGGATTTTCAACGGAGCAAATAAAGAAGTTAGGCGCTGGGTTGAGTTTGCGACCAGAGAGATATGTACCCGCATTAAGAATTGATGCCACATTGATTGCCTGTGGGCCATCTAAATCAAATACTCGACGAGTTTCTGGTTCATCTCCTGCAGTGACATCATCGCCGGTAAGGAGTGCGATGTTTTCGATGCCGTGCAAATTAGCACCAGCCATATCTGCTTGAACCGCTAGGCGATTCTTGTCGCGACAAACAATTTGCATGATTGGTTCTAGACCATGTTGCTTCATGGCAATCGCTACTGAAACATTTGATGCGTGCGCGTGCGCTGCCGTGTTATCTGTGGCATTTACCGCAACAAACCATGGAGAAAGACGATCCACGTTTTTCTTAACTTGTTCCATACCGCCACCATCGATGACAGGAAATTCAGCGGTATAGACAACGTCCTTAGTTTGTGTAAGCAAATCGCGCAGCTTTGACATTAGTGTGAACCAGTCTCTTCTTTACGCTTTGCCCAACCTGCAGGAGTTTGTTGATCACGCTTTGTAATCAAGTTAACCCATGAAGAAGTGCCCTTGAGTTGCATATCAACGGGTGGACGTAGATCGTTGTAGTGCTCTTTCCACACGGTCGGTAGTGGAAGAGAAACTTTACGATCGTAAGCCTTTACCCAAACACATCTCATCTCTGGTTTAACTTCGCAATGACCATCTTCGCGGACCCCACCGCAAGGACCATTGCGCAGCGTTTTCGGACATGTCATTGGACATGTCATTCCTGTTGAGTGCAGAACGCATTGTCCGCACATGGTGCAATCCCAAACAGGCTTTTTCATGCCATGTTCGACAGCCAACAACAGGTTTAACATTTTAGGCATTTACGAGTGCACGCTTCTTCTGGATTAGATCCTTAGCAACGCGAACTGCTGTTGAAGCATCAGCTGCAAAGCCATCTGCACCAACTGCATCTGCGTATTCCTGTGTTACAGGTGCGCCACCCACCATGATGATGACCTTGTCGCGAAGACCGGCCTTAGTAATCTCGTGGATGTTGACCTTAAACATTGGCATTGTTGTTGTAAGAAATGCTGACATTCCCAAAATATCTGGTTGGTGTTCATTAATTGCTGCGACAAACTTCTCCGGAGCAACCTGTACACCGATATCAATAACCTTAAATCCGGCTCCTTCAAGCATGATGTTTACAAGGTTCTTGCCGATGTCATGAACATCGCCTTTCACGGTTCCCATAAGGAATGTTCCAACTGTTTCTGCGCCAGTTTCTGCAAGCAGAGGACGTAAAACGTTTAGAGCACCTGACATTGCCTTACCGGCAATAAGCATTTCGGGAACGAAGTAATCGCCACGTTCGAAACGTGCGCCAACTTCTTCTAGAGATGGAATAAGTGCTTCGAACAAAATGGTGTCTGGACCCATTCCTTCTGCAAGCGCCTTATTTGTGAGTTCGAGTACTGCTGGAGCATTGCCAATCATCGTTTCATCAAAGAGAGCCTTGATGATCTCGTCATGTGTCATGCTGCGCCGACCTTTCCTATTTTTTGATTAGGCATCTGGGGTTTTTTCTTGCGGTTGATTTGTACTGCATCGATTTCAGAGATGATGAGATCTCCAATTCGAATAAGTTCTTTATTGCTTAAGCGAGTAGATGGACCGGAAACTGAAATTGCACCAACGACGCGACCATCGAGTTCGCGAATTGGGGCTGCAACTGCAACCAAACCTTCTTCTAATTCATTTTCGATAATCGCAAATCCACGACGACGAACTTCTTCGAGCTCTTCAAGCAATCGTGTGCGAGATGTAATTGTCTTATCAGTCAGACGTTCAAGGCGACCAGATGAGATAGTCACCGCTGAGTATGCGAGCAAAATCTTGCCGAGCGCGGATGCGTGATAAGGAACGCGCTTTCCGATCCAGTTCGTTGCACCTAACAAGTAGTGGCCATCGACTTGATCCAAAAGATTGATGAACCCATTTCCAGGAACAGCTAAGTTTGAAGTCTCGCCAGTGCGATCAGAGAGTGTTTCAAGCACTGTGCGCATGCGGGCAACAAGAACTGAGTCTTGATTTTGTTCGCGAGCAAAAGATGTAAGGACCTGACCTGCTAAGAATGCACCGTTGCGATCTCTCTGTACGAGTCCTGCACGTTCAAGTGCTCCGAGAATTCGAGATGTTGTGCTCTTAGGAATGTCATGTGTGCGCGCAAGTGAACCAAGTAATTGCGGAGTGTTTGATTGCAAGACATCAGTGAGTAACGCAGTGGCGCGATCAATCGCTTGCGTTCCAGTTGTTAATTCGGATTTCGCCATGTGGCCCCTCCCGAAACTGTTTCACTATATGGAACCCCTGTTCCATGTTCCTAGCGTATTCTCGTGGCGTGTGCGGGGTCAATAGCCACGCAGATAGAGTTGAATTACCCGCGAGAGCTTTACCGATCTGAAAGGTCCAAACCCGTGTTCCAGAACAAGATGCCGCGTTATGACATATTGAGTCAAGAATCTATGGCAACGCTGCACGCAGGTTGGCGTCGCATCGTCTCTGAAATTGGCATCGAGTTCGCATCACCTTGGGCAGTCGACATGTTGCGCGAAGCGGGACAAGAAGTCTCTGGTGAAAATGTTAAGTTCGATCCAGATTGGGTAATGAAGCAAGTTGCAAAAGCTCCGCGCGAATTTGATCTACGCGCTCGCAATCCAAAGAACAATGTTCATATCGGTGGCGACTCAATGGTTTTCGGTGCGGTGTATGGCCCACCATTTGTACGTGAAGGCGATGTTCGCCGCGATGGTTCATTTGCAGATTACGAAAACTTCTGTCGACTAGCACAATCATTTGACTCACTCGATTCAGTCGGTGGCGTCGTAACTGAACCAAATGATTTATCTCTAGATTCTCGCCACTTAGATATGGCTTTTGCGGCTGCAACTCTTACTGACAAGTTCTTTATGGGAAACGTCGTAACTCACGAAAATGCAAAAGATGTTATTCGTATGGCAGAAATCATTCATGGTGGTCGTGCTGCAATCGAAGAGACTCCAGCACTGATTTCACTTGTTAACTGCAACTCTCCATTGCGCTGGGATGATCGTATGTTGGATTCAATGCGCGAATACGCATTGGCTGGACAACCAGTTGTTACAACACCATTCTTACTCATGGGTGCAATGAGCCCTGTGACTATTCCTGCAACACTCGCCCAGCAAATGGCAGAAGCGCTAGTTGCAATTGCATTAGTTCAACTTATTCGTCCAGGTGCACCAGTTGTATTCGGTTCATTTTTATCAAATATTGATATGCAATCAGGATCACCACAATTTGGTACACCAGAATCAGGCATCGGCCTTCTCTGCACAGGCCAAATTGCACGCTCACTTAATCTTCCTTTCCGTGGCGGTGGCGGTTTGAACTCATCACAAACAGTTGATGCGCAATCTGCTTATCAAACAATGATGACGATGATGCCAACATTCTTATCTGGCACAAACTGGGTCATGCACACAGCTGGATGGCTAGAAGGCGGATTGGTTTCTTCTTACGACAAGTTCGTAGTTGATATCGAAATCTTGCAATCATTGATGGCTGAATTCACACCTCTTGAATTTAACGAAGAGTCATTAGCATTTGATGCCCACGTTGAAGTAGGCCATGGTGGCCACTTCCTAGGTGCTGCCCACACAATGGAGCGCTTCCGCGATTGCTTCTATCGTCCATTCTTAACAAATAGCGATAACTACGAGCGTTGGATGCGCCTTGGTGCAAAAGACACACGTGCACGTGCAGAAGAGATCTGGAAGAAAAAGCTTGAAGAGTACGAAAAGCCAGAGATGGATGCACAAGTTCTTGCAGAACTCACTGAATTCGTTGCAAAGCGCAAATCTGAACTCGACGCCTAAACCTTTATAAAAAATGTCTGAAAGTACGCTCTATATAAATGGTGCATGGCGAGCATCATCAGATGGAGCAGTACGAGAGATTAGAAGCCCGCACGATAACTCTGTTGTTGCAACGGTTTCTGAAGCAACGGCTGCGGATACTCGAGAAGCAATAAAAGCTGCACGCGAATCCTTTGACTCTGGTGTTTATGCATCATGGTCAATGAAAGACCGTTGTGCACTCGTTGAAAAAGTCGCAGACCTTGTTAAGCGCGATGCCGAAATACTTGCAGCTTTTGAAACTCGAGATACTGGCAAGCGCATGATTGAAACGCGCTATGACATGGCAGATATTGAGGCGACATTTCGCCACTTTGCAGCCCTTGGTTTAAAACTTAAAGATAGAAAAGTCGATGTTGGCGCCGATAACATCACGAGTGTTATCACTCACGAACCAGTTGGTGTGTGCGCTCTCATTGGTCCATGGAATTATCCATTGCTACAAATTTCCTGGAAGGTTGCACCCGCACTAGTTGCTGGCTGTTCCTTCATCATCAAACCAAGTGAGTTATCACCATCTACTGCTATTCACTTAATGACTTTGCTCGAAGAAGCAGGATTACCAAATGGAGTTGCAAACTTAATCTGCGGAGCAGGAGCCACAGCAGGAGCGCCACTTACTGAAGATCCACGCGTTGATCTTGTCTCATTTACTGGCGGTCTTGTCACCGGCCGTCGCATCATGGCAACAGCTGCTCAAACAGTAAAGAAAGTTGCCCTAGAACTTGGTGGCAAGAACCCACACATTATTTTTGAAAATAGTGATGTGGATGCAGCAATTGATAACGCAGTCACAGGTGCGTTTTTGCACTCTGGTCAGGTCTGTTCTGCAGGTACTCGCGTGCTCGTTGAAAAATCAATCCACGGACGTGTTGTTGCAGAAATTGTGCGCCGAGCAAAGGCAATTTATGTCGGGGGACCAGATGATCCACGCACAGAAACTGGACCACTGATTAGCAAAGATCACTTAGCTAAAGTTGAAACCTATATGCAAGATGCCATTAAAGATGGTGCAACAATTTTGGTCGGTGGTTCTCGAATTGATCGCGAAGATTTGAATAAGGGTTGGTATTTCCCACCGACTGTTCTTGATAACTGTCAATCAAAGATGAAGTGCGTGCAGGATGAATCATTTGGTCCAATCATGACAATCGAAACTTTTGAATCAGTTGAAGAAGCAATTGCACTTGGCAATGACACAATTTATGGATTATCTGGCGCCGTGTGGTGTGCGGATAAAAAAATTGCCAATCGCGTTGCCGGCGCACTTCGTCACGGCACAATCTGGGTAAATGATTTTGGACCGTATCGTCCGCAGGCAGAGTGGGGCGGATTTAAGGCTTCAGGCGTTGGCCGCGAATTAGGTGAGGCTGGATTGGATGAATACCTTGAAATTAAACACATTTGGACCAACAATGAGCCTGCGCGTTCCGGGTGGTTCGCCGATCCACAGTAAGTAGAAAAATTTTAGGGAGAGAACATGAGCTCAGCTGCACCGATGATTTCAGTTCAAAACCTCTGGAAAGTTTTCGGAAATAATCCAGAAAAAGTAATCGGCTCTCCTGATGCTCAATTAACTCGCACAGAGTTACGCGCCAAAACTGGTAACACAATTGCAGTGCGCGATGTTTCCTTTGAAGTTGCACCAGGTGAAGTATTCGTTGTCATGGGTTTATCTGGATCAGGTAAGTCCACACTTGTCCGATGCATGACTCGTTTGATTGAACCAACCCAAGGACAACTTCAATTTGAAGGCGAAGATATTCTTAAAGTTGATGAGAAGCGCCTTCGCGAATTACGCAAAACTCGTTTTTCAATGGTCTTTCAGCACTTTGGTTTGCTTCCACATCGCAAAGTAATTGACAACATTGCATATTCACTAGAAATTAACGGCGTAAAGAAAGATGATCGCCATGCACGAGCAAACGAAGTTATCGAACTCGTTGGCCTTCAAGGTTATGCGCAGGCGTATCCGGAACAACTTTCAGGTGGTATGCAACAACGTGTTGGATTAGCAAGAGCTCTTGCCGTAGACCCACAAGTATTGTTTCTAGACGAACCTTTTAGCGCCCTTGATCCATTGATTCGCCGTGACATGCAACAAGAAATTATTCGTCTGCATTACGAACTCGGTAAGACAATGGTCTTTATTACCCACGATTTATCTGAAGCAGTAAAGGTGGGCGATCGCATTGCAATCATGCGAGACGGTGCAATTGTGCAAATCGGAACCCCACAGGATCTAGTAGCAAATCCTGCAGATGAATACGTTGCTAACTTCGTGCGCGATATTGCAAAGTCACATGTTCTGACTTTGAAGGACATAGTTAGAAAAGCTGAGCCAGGTGATATCACTGATGGACCTGAGCTTCCTTCCAGCACAATCATTCGCGATGCTGCGCAAGTAATTTTGCAGTCCCACAAACCAGTACGGGTCAATGACAATGGCACTGCCCTTGGGATTGTCTCTAGTGAGGATGTTTTGCGGCTAATTTCTGGTGGCGTTTAATGAAGGTTCGTAAGTCCTATCTACTTCTTGCATCGGTAACTATTTGGATTTTGCTAGGCCGTTTACTCAATGGCACGCACACGTTGCAAATAGCCACGTATGAAAATACTGCATTCACTAGTTTCGTCGGTGAAAAAGCTTTAGATCTTCGCGGTAATCGAACAGAGAGTCCGGCTTTCATTTATTTCTTCAATCCGATTCGTGGGGCAATTGATGGTTTTGTTCAATTCATCAGAAATCTCATTGCAGTACCAGGAGAAAACTCAGTAATTCCAGTTATTGGTTGGTTAGGCGTGGTTGCCATTGTCGCCTTTGCTGTTTATGCAACGAGCCAATGGCGTACTGCACTCTTATCTGTTTCACTTCTACTTGCATGCGGTGCGCTGGGAATGTGGCAGTTCACCATGGATTCAATTGCAATGACTTTGGCTGCAGTTCTTCTCTCATTAGCAATTGGAATCCCGCTTGGAATATGGGCCGGATTATCAGATCGAGTTTTAAAGATATTCACGCCGTTTTTAGATTTAGCCCAGATCTTGCCAACCCTTGTTTATATGGCGCCAATCGCCTTGGTCTTTATGATCGGCGCCGCCTCTGCAACAATCGCAACGATGATCTATTCCATTCCAATCGCAATTCGCATTACTAGCCATGCGATTAGAAGTGTAAACAAAGCACCTGTTGAAGCTGCTGAATCAATGGGTTCAACGCAAAGACAAAAATTGTCCAAGGTTCAAATTCCAATGGCTAAGCAGATGATTGTGCTTGGAATTAATCAGACAGTGATGGCAGCAGTGTCATTCGTTGTTATTGCAGCCCTTATTGGTGCACCTGGACTTGGAAAACCAGTTATTGAAGCTTTGATTATTCGAAACGTTGGACAAGGCTTTGTGGCTGGCTTTGCAGTTGTTTTCTTGGCTATTTTGCTTGATCGCAGCACGAGCGCTGCAGCTAAGCGCCAAAACACATTCATTCCACCGACGGAGAAGCAGATTAAAACACGGCGCCTAACCTTGATTGTTGCTGGAATTCTTACAGTTGTGTCTGTCTTTATGTCTCGCACAATGTTGTGGGCAGCGGTATGGCCTAAAGAAGTCACCATCGCACCGCAGGTGGCAAAGGTTACAAATGATATTACGGCTTGGGTTTTGGAGAACCTCACAATATTTACTGTTGGCTTTAAAGATTTGATTTCCTATGGCATTCTCAATCCGCTAGAAACACAACTTGCTGCATCTCCTTGGTATGTAACAGTTGCAATGATTGTGGCACTTGCCATAATTATTGGTGGAACACGAGTTGCAATATTGTCATTTGTTCTTTCCATGGCGATTGTGTTATCTGGTCTTTGGTATGAAGCAATGTTGACACTCACCCAGACAATCGTAGGTTGCTTACTCACAATGATTATTGGTCTAGCTCTCGGTATTTGGACAGGGCGTAGTGATCGAGCAGAGAGAGCGTTGCGTCCATTCCTTGATGCCGGACAAACTCTTCCAGCTTTTGTTTATTTAGTTCCGATGCTGGGTTTATTTGGTCCTACACGTTTTACTGCTATCGCTACAGGAATTGTGTATGCCATTCCAGTCGTCGTTAAAATTGTTTGCGAAGGTATCCGTGCAGTTCCCCATTCACTCGTTGAAGCAGCAACTGCTGCGGGATCTAATGCACGCCAGATTATTACTAAGGTGCAATTGCCGGCCGCAAAGAAAACTATTTTGCTCGCGACGAATCAAGGTCTGATATTTGTTTTAGCTGTTGTTGTAATTGGTGGTTTCGTTGGTGCGGGCGGTCTTGGTTACTTAGTAATCGCTGGAAACTCCAAGCCAGAGCTCCAGGGCAAGGGGCTAATCGCTGGTGCTGCCATCTTGCTCCTAGGCGTGATTTTTGACCGGATTATGCAAGCCGGTGCCCGTCGCTCCTCATAACATCTCTATAACTTCTACAAAATAGCCCTTAAAAGTACTAGTACTGGCTCCAACTCCGCCCTAGGCTCTGAGCAATACATAACTCATTAGGAGGGTTAATGAAGTCACTATTCGGTCGCCGTTCGGCAATCGTTACAGCTGCAATTGCAACAGCACTTGTACTTTCAGGTTGCGGCAGCAGTGTTAATGATTCAGCAAGCGAAGCCTCAGGAGACTGCGGTTCTTATGCAATTGCAATGCACGCATGGGGTGGTTACACAGCTTCAGCTCAAGTAATTGCAGACGTAGCTAGACAAGAATTGGGTTGCACAATTACTCAGACAACTCTAGAAGAAGGTCCTGTCACTTATGACGCAATGGAAGCCGGAACAATCGACTTAATCATCGAAGATTGGGGCGGCGGACGTTGGAAGGAATGGGCTGATCGCGGAGCTGTAGTTGAAGCTGGCGAAAACGGAAACATTGGAATCATCGGTATGTATGTCGCTCCATGGATGGTTGAAAAGTATCCAGACATCACTGATTCAAAGAACTTGAACAAGTATGCATCTCTATTTAAGACTGCAGATTCAGGTGGCAAGGGTGCATGGTTTGAAGGCCCAACTGGTTACACAACTATTGGTGAAAAGATGGTTTCTGCTAACAAGTTGAACTTCAAAGTTATCTTCTCTGGTTCAGAAGCTGCTCTAGTTGATGGCTTCATCAAGGCAGAAAAGAACAAGACACCATTCATCGGTTATGCATGGCAGCCTTGGACACTTCACTCCAAGCTTCCAACACTTGAAGCAGCTCGCGTTAAGTTCCCTGCTAATGACTGGAGCGATCCAGCAGCAGCAAGTGGCCTAACTGACTACCCATCAACACCACTTCAAAAGTTGATGTCTAAGAAGCTCGCTGATGCTAATGATCCATTTACTTCACTTGTTAAGAACTTCAAGTGGACTAATGCTGATCAGAACGGTGTAGCAGCCGATCTTGAGAACGGAATGACAGCGGAAGAAGCAGCTAAGAAGTGGATTGATGCTAATCCAGACACTGTTGCTTCATGGCTCGGTAAGTAAGTAAAAACATCCTAAGAAGCAAGGCCCTTACTCGGTGGAATTCATTGAGTAAGGGCCTTGCTTTATTAGTAGACTTTCGCCCATGAGTACGCAGTATGACTACATCATCGTTGGTGGCGGATCAGCAGGTTGCGCACTCGCTAATCGCCTGAGTGCAAACCCTTCACATAAAGTTTTAGTTCTAGAAGCTGGACGCCGAGATTACAAGTGGGATGTTTTCATTCACATGCCTGCAGCGCTCGCTTTCCCAATCGGCAGTAAGTTCTATGACTGGATGTATGAATCCGAGCCAGAACCATTTATGAATGGTCGCAAGATTTATCACGCACGCGGAAAAGTATTAGGTGGTTCATCTTCAATTAATGGACAGATTTGGCAGCGTGGAAATGCTCTTGATTACGAGCGCTGGTCAAAAGATAAAGGTATGCAGAACTGGGATTATGCACACTGCTTGCCATACTTTAAGAAACTCGAGAACTGTTTAGCAGATCCAAAGAATCCTTTCCGTGGAGATAGTGGACCACTTAAATTAGAACGTGGACCAGTTAAGGGCCCACTCTTTGAAGCATTCTTTAAGGCAACAGAGCAAGCCGGTTATCCACGCACAGATGATGTCAACGGATATCGCCAAGAAGGTTTCGCAGCCTTTGATCGAAATGTTTACCGTGGCCGTCGTTTAAGCGCTGCTCGTGCATATTTATATCCAGTACTAAAGCGCAAGAATCTCTCACTAAAGACACGAGCACACGTCACTAAAGTGTTATTTGATGGCACAACTGCCACCGGTGTTGAAGTAATGATCAAGGGCAAGAAGCACACATTTACTTCTAAAGAAGTCATTTTGTGTGGTGGTGCGATTAATACCCCACAGATTTTGCAGCTTTCAGGCATCGGCAATCAAGAAGATCTCTCTAAACTCGGCATTAAAGTTGTAAAGCACCTGCCTGGTGTTGGCGCTAATTTGCAAGATCACCTCGAGGTTTATGTTCAGTACAAGTGCAAGCAACCTGTAACGCAACAACCAATTACTCAGTTCTGGCGCAGACCATTTATTGGTGCTGCATGGTTGTTCTTTAGAAAAGGTCCTGGCGCAACAAACCAATTTGAAGCTGGCGGATTTACGCGCAGCAATGATGACGTTGCTTATCCAAACTTGATGTTCCATTTCTTGCCACTAGCTATTCGCTATGACGGCACAGGTCCAACACGTGGTCACGGATACCAAGTACACGTTGGCCCTATGTATTCAGATGCTCGCGGATGGTTAAAAATTAAGAGCACCGATCCATTTGAAAAGCCTGCGATGCAATTTAATTATCTTTCAACAGATCAAGATCGCCGCGAATGGGTAGAAGCAGTTCGTGTTGCTCGAAACATTTTGACCCAACCTGCAATGGAGCCTTTCAATGAAGGCGAAACATCACCAGGTGCATCTGTTTCAACAGATGAAGAGGTCCTGGAATGGGTACGCAAAGACGCAGAAACTGCACTGCATCCATCCTGCACCGCAAAAATGGGCACCGACGAAATGTCAGTTGTTGATCCAGAGACAATGAAGGTGCACGGTGTTAATGGTTTACGCATTGCTGATGCATCCGTATTCCCATACGTTACCAACGGAAACATTTATGCACCGGTCATGATGGTTGCTGAAAAGGCGGCAGATTTAATTCTTGGTAACACACCACTGCCACCGGAGAACATCGAGTTCTATCGCCATGCTAAAAGATGAAGAGATAGATAACGCGCCTTCATCAATTGCAAAAGTAAAGGTTCAAAAATCAGATAAGCAAGGCTTCACATCTGATTCTGTAGTTGTTGAAGAGCCACTTGAAATCAGACTCAAGCAAGGCGATCACGAGGAACAACTCGGCATCACAATGCGCACACCAGGCTCTGATCTCGAACTCGCTGCAGGATTTTTATGGGGCGAAGGTTTTTTGAGTAATCCAAATGAATTAATACAGGTCAAAGTTTGCGCCGATCGTTCATTATCTCCACGCCAACGCGCAAATGTTGTCATTGCAGAAATCACTGCAGATGCGCCTAAACCACCGCGTTCAATGGAACGTAGATTCACAATGACTTCTGCATGCGGTGTCTGCGGTTCTACAAACATCTCAGACTTGCACGCACGTGGAATAAAAAAAGTTGCACCAACAACACATTCATTATCTGAACTGGCAGGCATGACGGCGCTGCTTGATGGACGGCAAGCAATTTTTTCAAAGACAGGTGGTCTGCATGCAGCAGCGCTTGTGAACCCACAAGGCAAAGCTGTATATGTTCGCGAAGATGTTGGCCGCCACAACGCAGTAGATAAAATCATCGGGGCAGCGCTGATGGCAGGAGAGTTACCACTTTCTAATTGGACTGTGGTTGTTTCCGGACGCGTGGGTTATGAAATCATTCAAAAGTCGGTGGCAGCAGGAGTTTCAGCACTAGTTGGCGTCAGCGCTCCAACATCTCTTGCAATTGATCTTGCTCATGAATTTGGCTTAACGCTGATGGCCTTTGCGCGCGATGGAGTAGCTAAACAGTTCTTGCCTAGTTAACAAGCAGAGGCTATTTTCAAATAGAATAGACATATGGAAATTCGCAAGGCATGGAAAAACGTTCCAAAGCCCGTCCGCCAGGTAGTCACTTTCGTAGTAGGCGGTACCCTCTTGGTTATCGGTGGGTTGCTAATTGTTTTGCCTGGTCCATTCACATTGCCATTTATATTCGCAGGATTATTGGTCCTAGCTGGTGAATTTGTCTGGGCCCAACGCTTTCTTGAACGTGCCCGCACTGAAGCTAAGAAAGCTGACCCACGAAAGTTGTTCAAGAAAAAACCACCTCGTGAGAATTCGTAATATAGAAAGAACAGATCGAGCCGAGTGGGATCCACTGTGGCAGGCATATTTAGATTTTTACGAAGCAACGGTTTCAGATAAGACTACCGATGTAACGTGGGAACGCTTCTTTGATGACAGCCATGTGTTTACCGGATTTGTTGCAGAAGAAGATGGAAAAGTCATTGGAATTGCTCACGCCATGTTGCGTCAATCAACATGGGAAGAAGTGGGAGAGATGTACTTAGAAGATCTCTACATTGTCCCTGACGCTCGTGGCAAAGGTGTTGGACGAGCATTGATTAATCACGTGAAAGAACACGCTATTTCAGTTGGTGCTGGTTGCATGTATTGGCAGACAAAAGACGGCAATGCCACTGCTCGTATTTTGTATGACTCAATTACTAAAAATAATGATTATGTTCAATACATGATCAAGCTTTAGTTCTTTGGTGCTTCAATCTCTAGCTTTGCAACTCGCGCGGATTCAATAGAAGCAGCCGTTGGACGCTTTGGTTCATCTTCGGCTAACTCTTTGAGTTGAGTACGCACACTCTTTAACACCACATCAATACCTTCTTCGGCGCAGTTAATTGCTTGCGCTAAGAAGCGATTGAATTCGCGCCCCTGTGTAGGACCAACGAGAATTCCGGATGTTTTCTGACGATTACTGACATGAAAAATGTAATTGGATTCATCTAAGTTGGTGGAAGCACCATTCCACTTTGAGAATGCCCACTCTTTTGTATTCATCTGACCATTAAACAAAACTCGCTCAGTTGTAAGAAGAACTTGCCCAACTTCTTTATATGCTCGAACTTCTTCACCAGCTACAAAAGTTCCGCGCTGCGCACCGACTCGATAACGAATGCCACCAACTAAAGGAATGCTAAAACCTTGTGATG
>CAZNWM010000007.1:30446-32806 GCA_964576975.1 uncultured Candidatus Planktophila sp. | reverse complement strand
GTCCCATTCCGAACCCGGAAGTTAAGCCTCTCAGCGTCGATGGTACTGCACGGGTGACCTTGTGGGAGAGTAGAACGTCGCCGGACTTCTTTTATAAAAGGGGGCACTTTCATTAGTGCCCCCTTTTTAATTTTCTATGCAATTATTTAACAGGATAGTTTTCTTAGATAGGAGGTTTATATGAACGGTAAAGATAAAAAACCGTATTCAGATAAACCTTCACGTTCTTCTTCGCCATCAACTAAGCGAGCGGGTTCACCATCGCGTCCAGGTGCACCACGTCAAGATGTACGTGGCTCACGTCCTGCGCCAGTTGATCGAGATATGACACGTTTGCGTCCACGCATTTTTGAGCCAGACATTCCTGAGGAAGTAACTGGTGAAGAACTTGAAAAATCTGTTCGTGCTGAATTACTAAGTTTGTCTGCAGAAAATGCGAAAGTTGTTGCACGTCATTTAGTTTGCATTAATTTAAATATGGACACAGATCCTGAATTAGCTCACAAGCATGGAGTAGCTGCTGCTCATCATGCTGGTCGATTAGCAGTAGTACGTGAAAGTGCTGGCTATGCTGCCTATCGCGCTGGTCATTACGAGATTGCATTAAAGGAGTTAAGAGCCGCCCACCGAATTTCAGGTGATGTTTCAATGTGGCCTGTTATGGCCGATTGCGAAAGAGGACTCGGAAAACCCTTAAAAGCACTCGCTTTGGCGGGTTCTCCCGAAGTTAGTCGCCTTGAAAAAGCAGAAGAAATCGAAATGAGAATAGTCGCATCAGGTGCTCGCTGTGACTTGGGTGAGTTTGATGCTGCCGTGATCACACTAACGTGCAAAGAGTTAAAGAGTGATTCTGAAGAATGGGCTGTGCGTCTTCGTTATGCCTACGCAGATGCTTTGGAAAAAGCTGGTCGCGTGGATGAGTCCAAGGAGTGGTTCAAAGAGTGCGCAAAGGTTGATCGGGACGAGATAACAGATGCGGCAGAGCGTCTGTAGTTTTTGTCCACAAGTTCTTTGCTTGTCTCTTTAATTGTCGGTGCCTTAAATAATCATTGGTCCAACCTCAAGAATCAGTTTGAGCACTAGGAAAAGGCGACCATGACATCTGTTGCAAAGAAAACTAATCGATCTAAAAAAGAAAAAATAGAGTACGAAGAACCTGATTACTCTCTCAATGATGTAATGCTGCGGGGCCGTGTCTCTGATGTTGCCGTAGAAAAAACTCTCCCAAGCGGAGATAAAGTTGTTGAGTTTCGTTTAATTGTTTCGCGTTTAGAACTCTCAGGTGTGGATACGTTAGATATTGCCGCTTGGAGTGCGAAATCTCGTCGAAGTGCGCTATCTCTCAAGCCCGATGAATGGATAGAGATATCTGGCGCGATTCATAGACGATTTTGGAAAGCTCCCACTGGGCTGGCCAGCCGTTGGCAAGTTGAAGCAGCCGAGATTTCGCGAATTTAGGTACGCTAGAGGCACATTTACATCCTGGTAATGAAAGCGGTAATCATGGCAAATGATCTCTTTGCATCCCTGCGAACCTACTTGAACAAAGTCAGTGATGGCGAACGCACTCCCGCTGAAATGGCCGCTGCTTTGAACAATTGGGTTAAACAGAGTGGTGATGTTTTAAAATCAAAAATTGATGAAGAAGTTCAAGCCACTGTGACACGTATGGGTTTCATCAAGCGCGATGAGTTTGACGAACTGAAGGCTGCGTTCGAAGAGTTTAAAAAGGCCCAATCAAGCAACGCGACCCAAGCAGTCAAGAAGAGCGCAGCTGCACCAAAGAAAAAACCTGCTGCCAAGAAATCTGCTCCCCAGAAGAAGAGTGCCCGATGACTGATAACTTCCAAGACAATAACGTCGATGCAACTATTGTGGATGCGGTGAAGATCGAACTCAATGAAGTCGATGCACTGGACGTTTCTGAACACGCAGCGCGCTACGAAGCACTTCATCAGAAGCTGCAAGAAACACTTTCGGATATTGACGGTCTTTAACAATAATCATGAAAACACGTTTGGATGCCGAGCTAGTACGTCGCGAACTTGCGCGTTCTAGAGAGGCCGCGGCTGATCTAATTGAGTCTCGAAGTGTCTTGGTTAATGGAATCCCGGCTACTAAACCTGCAACACAAGTTGACGCAGAAACTTCAATTACTCTGCAAGGCGACCGTGATGATTTCGTCTCGCGCGGGGGTCATAAGCTTGCGGGTGCCCTTGATTCATTTCCTGAAATCAAAGTAGAAGGCGTTCGCGCTCTCGATGCAGGGGCTTCAACTGGTGGGTTCACGGATGTATTGCTTCGTCGTGGTGCCAGGGAAGTAGTAGCGGTAGATGTTGGTTACGGCCAGTTAGCATGGG
>CAZNWM010000007.1:11834-30346 GCA_964576975.1 uncultured Candidatus Planktophila sp. | reverse complement strand
CGTGGTGCCAGGGAAGTAGTAGCGGTAGATGTTGGTTACGGCCAGTTAGCATGGGAGTTAAGGCAAGATCCACGCGTTCTTGTTTTGGATAGAACAAATATTCGCCATCTCACAGGCGAAGTTGTTGGTGAACCTACTGGCTTGGTCGTTGCAGATCTCTCTTTTATTTCCCTCACTCTGGTACTTCCTGCCTTATCTGCTGTTTCTAAGTCTGATGCGGATTTTTTATTGATGGTGAAACCACAATTTGAAGTAGGAAGAGAAAAATTAGGCGCTGGCGGAGTGGTTAGAGATCCTGCATTGCGAAAATCTGCGGTTCTTGATGTAGCAATGAGCGCTTACGATGTTGGTTTGGGAACAAAAGGCGTGGTTGCAAGCTCCCTTCCTGGACCAGCTGGAAATGTCGAGTATTTCTTGTGGCTTAAAAGAGGCGCAGATGAAATCTCTGAAAGTGATCTAGAAAAAGCTATTCAGATAGGTCCACAATAATGAACCGCAGATCGATCTTAATGTTGATCAATCCTTCGCGAGAAGAAGCAAAAGGTGCATCGGATGCCATCACAAATCACTTAACCGCTGCAGGGATAGATGTTTATACACCGGCAGATTCCGCAATTCCAGATGTTGAAATCGTTCTAGTTTTAGGTGGAGATGGAACAATCCTGCGCGGAGCCGAGTATTCCTTAGAAAGAAAAGTTCCTTTACTTGGAATTAACCTTGGTCACGTCGGATTTATGGCCGAAGTTGACGCTTTCACTTTTGATGAAGTTGCACAATCGATTATCAATAAAGATTATGTTCTTGATGAACGTATGTTGCTGAGCTTTCAGGTTAAGCGATCTAACAAGATAATTGAGCAAGGGTGGGCGCTCAATGAAGTTAGTATCGAAAGAAAAAGCACAACGATGCTCGAACTCTTTGTTCAAATAGATAGCCGACCTCTTTCTAGATGGGGCTGTGATGGAATCATCTGTGCGACGCCAACTGGGTCCACTGCGTATGCATTTTCTGCAGGCGGTCCCGTCCTTTGGCCTGAAGTGCAGGCACTCGTTCTGTTACCAATAGCGGCACATGCCTTGTTTGCTAAACCTATGGTTATCGCTCCAACTTCAACCATAGGAATTGCAATTGAATCGACAGATGCTTCACTCTCGGCCGATGCTTTGAGAAAGATCGATCTTCAGAAAGGTGATCACGTCGAATTAACCAAGAATTCAGAGCGAGTTATGTTGGCTCACCTTAAGTCGACGGTATTCACGGATAGATTGGTTGCAAAGTTCAAGTTACCTATTGAAGGTTGGCGCGGTGAGTGAGAGAACATTTTTAGAGGAAATACATCTAAAAAATGTTGGCGTTATAACGCAAGCAAATCTTGAATTTGCTAAAGGGCTAACGGTTCTTACTGGCGAAACTGGAGCTGGAAAGACGATGGTATTAACTGCCCTCAACCTGGTATTGGGCGGCAAGTCTGAGAGTTCTTTAGTACGAAGCGGAGAAGACAGATTAACCGCAAGTGCGCTTTTTACTATTCCAAAGAAGACAATCGCACGTTTCGAAAGTTTAGGCATAGAAGTTGAGGATGGATCATTATCAATCTCTCGTAGCGTGACAACTGAGGGAAAGAGTAAGGCAGTTGCGAGTGGAGTAAGTGTCAGCGCAAGTGTTTTATCAGATGCGAGTGATTATTTGGTTGAGATTCACGGACAAAGTTCAGGTCTTAACATCGCAAAGGGATCAAAACAACGAGAATTATTGGATCGATACGCCGGATCAAGCTTTGAGACGATGCTAACCAGTTATCAGGATCATTTGAACACCTACCAAAATGTGAAGAGTAGAATTACCGAACTTAAGAAAAATGCTGCAAGTCGAGAGGAATCTTTGGCTCAACTTAAGTTATTCAATGATTCCTTTCTTAAACTGAAACCTTTGCCGGATGAACTAGGTGCAATCGATGATGAGATATCTAGGCTCTCCTCAGTAGAAGAGCTGCGTATCGCCGTTACTCAAGCGATGCAGGCGTTAGAAAGCGAAGACTCAGGCGTGATAAACGCTTTGGCTTTAGCAAAGAAATCACTCGATGCCATTAAAAGCAAAGATTCTAAGGTCGAGAAATTCTCAGATGATTTCAACGAAGCTTTCTTTGTGTTAGCCGACGTTGTTCCTGAATTAACGTCCTATCTCGAATCTCTTGAAGCCGACCCAGAGAGATTAGATTTCTTGCAGGAGAGAAAATCGGCTATCAATTCTTTCATCAAGAAATGGTCTAATGAAGGGAGTGCGGATCAAGGTCTGAGGGATGTAATCCAAAAACACTCAACGATTTCATCATCTCTTGAAGATTTAACTGGTGGGGAGCAAAGGATTGCGGAACTAGAAAAAGAACTCAGCGTTTGCAAGAAGAATCTTGTTGCCAGTGCTATAGAAATGACCAAGGAACGCACCAATGCTGCACAGAAACTATCTTCTAATGTATCCAATGAGATGCATGCATTATCAATGCCGCACACAAACTTGGTGATTGAAGTAACGTCACCAAGTTATGAATCAGGATTGAAAGAGGGCGATTTCACATTGTTCGGTTGTGACAGCGTTTCAATGTATTTGCAGACACATAAAGATGGACCTTTAGTTTCCTTAGCCAAAGGAGCCTCCGGTGGTGAGATGTCACGCGTAATGCTTGCACTTGAAGTTGTCTTGGCAGCCTCCAATCCGGTTGGAACATATGTATTCGATGAAGTTGATTCCGGAGTCGGGGGTGCGGCGGCAATTGAAGTAGGTCGTCGATTGCATGCGCTATCTAAGGATGCGCAAGTAATTGTTGTTACCCATTTACCGCAAGTAGCCGCATGGGGCGATCAACACTATGTTGTTCAAAAGAGTTCGGACGGGACTGTAGTTTCAAGTGGCGTAATTTCTGTTCAAGGAGATGAGCGCGTATCTGAAATTGCCAGAATGTTGGCGGGCCTTCAAGATTCATCAAGCGCAAAAGAGCATGCTGCAGAACTCTTGAACATGCGCCTGAAAGAATAACTAAGCATTTAGTGATAGGTTGTCCTTCCATGGGCCAACCTCATGTAACCAAGCATTTATTCGTAACAGGCGGTGTCGCCTCCAGTCTTGGTAAAGGCCTCACAGCATCTAGTCTCGGAAGATTATTGATTTCTCGTGGCCTTCGAGTAACTATGCAAAAGTTGGATCCATATCTAAATGTTGATCCTGGAACCATGAATCCTTTCCAACATGGTGAAGTTTTTGTTACTGATGACGGTGCTGAAACAGATTTAGACATCGGGCATTACGAGAGATTTTTAGATCGAAATCTTCACGGCTCGGCAAATGTAACTACTGGCCAGGTTTATTCAAGGGTAATTAGCCGCGAACGACGTGGCGAGTACTTAGGCGAAACTGTTCAAGTGATTCCACATATTACAAACGAGATTAAAGAACGCATACGGGCTATGGCCGCTCCAGATATTGATGTTGTTATCACTGAAATTGGTGGAACTGTCGGCGATATTGAATCTCAGCCATTTTTAGAAGCGGCCCGTCAAATTAGACAAGAAGTAGGTCGCGACAATGTGTTTTATTTACATATTTCTCTCGTTCCCTATATTGGACCATCGGGAGAATTAAAAACAAAACCAACACAGCACAGTGTTGCTGCTTTGCGCAGCATCGGTATTGCACCGGATGCAGTTGTTTTGCGGTCAGATCGCCCAATTCCAGATGGCATTAAACGCAAGATTTCATTGATGTGTGACGTTGATCTGGAAGCTGTTGTTGCAGCCGTTGATGCCCCATCTATTTATGACATCCCTAAGGTTTTGTATGCAGAAGGTTTAGATTCCTATGTTGTGCGCAGATTGGGTTTGAAAACTCATGACGTTAAATGGGGGGACTGGGATGATCTTCTTAAGATCGTTCATAATCCAAAACATGAAGTAACGGTTGCACTCGTGGGCAAGTACATAGATCTTCCGGACGCGTATCTCTCTGTTTCTGAAGCATTACGTGCAGGTGGTTTTGCAAATAATGCAAAAGTTAATTTGAAGTGGATTGCAAGTGATGATTGCGCAACCGCTGAGGGAGCGAAAGCGGCTCTTGGAGATGTGGATGCGATTTGTGTACCAGGTGGATTCGGTGTGCGAGGTATTGAAGGAAAGCTCGGGGCATTGAAGTTTGCCCGCGAAAACAAAGTTCCTACTCTTGGTTTATGCCTGGGTCTTCAGTGCATGGTTATTGAAGCCGCCAGAAATATGGCAGGAATTGTCGATGCAAACTCTGCTGAGTTCTCGCCTGATTCTGGAACACATGTAATTGCAACAATGGAAGATCAAAAATCTATTGTCGCTGGAAGTGGAGATATGGGCGCCACTATGCGACTGGGATTGTATAAAGCTGATTTGGTTCCAGGTTCGATAGTGGCGCAAGTATATGGAAGCAAAGAAGTGTCAGAAAGACACCGTCATAGATACGAAGTGAATAACGCCTATAGAGACAAAATATCTGAGGCTGGTTTGGTTTTTTCCGGGATTTATTCACAGGAGAATTTAGTTGAGTTTGTGGAACTTCCAGCAGAAGTTCATCCATATTATGTTGGTACGCAAGCCCATCCCGAATTGAAGTCAAGACCTACAAGGCCGCATCCATTGTTTATTGGATTAATTTCTACGGCTATAGCCTTGAAAGGAAAAAAATGATTGTAGGCGTACCCCGCGAGATTAAGGTACAAGAGTACAGAGTCGCATTAACTCCAGAAGGTGTCACTGAACTTGTAAAAAATGGTCACACTGTTTGGATTGAAAAAGACGCTGGTGTGGGTTCTAGTATTTCCAATGAAGATTTTGTTCAAGCCGGTGCAAAGATTATTGATTCTGTAGAAGAATTGTGGCAGGGATCTGATCTGATACTTAAAGTGAAAGAACCGATCGAAGCCGAGTATTCACGCATGAAAGAAAAACAAATTCTGTTTACTTACCTTCATCTTGCGGCATCTAAAGCCTGTACTGATGCACTCATTAAATCCAAAACAACTTCTATAGCGTATGAAACTGTAGAAGTAGATGGCGCTCTTCCTTTACTCGTTCCCATGAGTGAAGTAGCAGGACGTATGGCTACTCAGGTTGGAGCCGATGCTCTGCTAAAACCTAAGGGTGGACGAGGTGTTCTTTTGGCGGGCGTTCCGGGTGTCTCTCCTGGCAAAGTGGTAGTTATCGGTGGTGGCATCGCTGGATTAAATGCTGCTGTTATTGCTCTGGGTATGGGAGCTGATGTGACTGTGTTGGATCGTTCAGCAAAACGTTTGGCTCAGATAGATCAGATTTATAGCGGACGAATAAAGACTCTGATGTCCAGTACTGCCAGCATTCAGAAATCAATCTACGATGCTGATTTAGTTATTGGCGCGGTGTTAATTCCTGGGGCAAGGGCTCCAAAGCTAGTAACTAATAAAGATGTTTCCAAAATGAAACCGGGATCTGTTCTTGTGGATATTGCAATTGATCAGGGTGGCTGTTTTGAGGATTCAAAACCAACCACGCATGAGAATCCAACATACACAGTCCACAATTCAGTTTTTTACTGCGTAGCCAATATGCCTGGAGCGGTCCCAGTAACTTCAACATACGCGCTCACCAACGTCACTCTTCCATTTGCAATTCAAATTGCTAATTTAGGTTGGGAAAAAGCTCTAAAACAGAATCCAGACTTAGCCAAAGGTTTGAATACCCACGATGGAAAAGTTACATATAAGGCCGTAGCGGATGCCCACGGTTATGAATTTTCACAAGTACTCTGAAGAGTTCCTAAACTTTTCGCGTATAGAACGCGGTCTATCAAATAACTCTATTTCTGCCTATAGCCGTGATCTGCAGAGATTCTCCGAATTCCTCTCAAGTCGTTCTCTTGATGTTATAGATTTTCATCAAGATTCATTAGATGTTTTCATCAATGAGCTAAGCAAAGAAGGCTTAGCTATCAGTTCGATAAACAGAGTGATATCTACGCTTCGTTCATTTTATGGGTATCTAGAGCGTGAGCATCAATTGAATAACCCTATGAAGGATATTGAATCTCGAAAGATTCCATTACGTTTACCGAAAGCGCTGACTATCGCTCAGATCACTTCTCTTATCGAAGCATCATCTAGCGAGGATGACATTATTTCCCTGCGTAACAAAGCAATACTTGAACTGTTGTACAGCACAGGTGGACGCGTTTCAGAGATTGTTGGACTGGATTTGAGTGATATTTTTGAATCCAATGATGTTCGAGTGATAAAACTCCGGGGTAAAGGTGGCAAAGAGCGCGTTGTCCCAATGGGTAGTTTTTCAGTTAAAGCCTTGAACGATTACGTTGTACGGGTGCGACCTGCGTTGCAACTTAAGAATAGCAAGGGTAAAAGTGAGGCCCTTTTTCTCAATCAACGGGGAACAAGAATATCCAGGCAGAGTGCATGGCAAATTGTTGTTGATTGTGCTAAAAAAGCTGGATTAACCGAAGGTATATCTCCGCACGTGTTTAGACATTCTTTTGCGACGCACTTGTTAGATGGTGGTGCCGATATTCGCGTGGTTCAAGAGTTGCTCGGACATTCATCAGTTACGACAACGCAGATTTATACTTTAATTACGATAGATAAAATCCGTGAGTCCTACTCTTTGGCTCACCCGAGAGCTCGTTCTTAAATTACTGTCCGCGTAAACGACGGGCAAGAATGCTTTGATCACCCTTAGCTTCAAGATCAGCAATGATTACAGCAATTGATTCGCGAACGATTCGGCCCCGATCAACAGCTAAACCCAGATCTCCTCGTAACTGTAAACGCGCTTGATCAAGATCATAGAGTTCGTCGGGGGATAGGTAAACAGTAATTTTTTCATCGTGTTTTTCGCGACCTGATGGTGATTTATCAACACTAGTAACGCGGCGACGCTGGATAGCTCGCACACCCTTTTTAGATGGTGATGTAGTTGGTGCAGCAATAGCTGGCGCCACCAAAGGTTTAGCTGGTTCTACATCCGGTTGCTTAACTGATGTTAGTGCTGGCGAAGTTGAGCGAAAGAGCTCATCTGCTCCAGGAAGGCTTGCTCTACGTGTCATCGTGCTCCTCCTCGAGCAATTAGTTCACGGGCTAAACGGCGGTAAGACGCTGCTCCACCAGATGAAGAAGCGTATGAAGTAATTGGCTCACCGACTACGGTTGTTTCAGGAAAACGAATCGTTTTGGCAATGATTGTTTCGAAAACATCTTCCGGGTATTTCTCAAGTATTGCCCCAAGAACTTCACGGTTGTGAAGAGTTTTACGGTCATACATAGTGGCAAGAATTCCAATAAGTTTTAAATCTGGATTTAGAAAATTTTTCACTTTGTCGAGGTTGCCCTTTAATTCGATGAAGCCATGAAGCGCGAAATATTCGCATTGAAGCGGAACAATTACTTCATCGGATGCAACTAGTGCGTTGATTGTGAGCTGACCCATGGTTGGTTGGCAGTCAATCAAGATTACGTCGTAATACTCTTTGAGTGGAGTAAGTGCGCGCTTTAAGTATTGCTGGCCACCTATCTCAGCGCCCAAAGTTGTTTCTGCAGTACCAAGATCGCGGTTAGCCGGTAGGAAATCTAAACCAGCAACACTTGACTTTAAAACAATCTGGTCTATGTCTGCAGTTGGCGTCATTAATGCGTAGTAAACAGTTTGCTCTAGTGGGAGTGAGTGCGCGTTCACACCTAGACCAAGTGATAAACCGCCTTGAGGATCGAAATCAACTAGAAGTACGCGACGACCTAGTTCTGCAAGACTTGCACCGAGGTTAATTGTGGAAGTTGTCTTTCCGACTCCACCTTTTTGATTGAAAATAGCAATGACCTTTGCACCACCGTGTTCGGTTAACGGTGGCGGTGTAGGAAAACTTAAAGGAGCTTTATTAAGAAGCGAAGAGGTAGTAGCCACATCTTCTTCAAATGTCGATTTAGCGTTCAAGCGAGAAACCTCTTTCTTCCTTTTTGGCGACTCTACGCATTAGCCACCTTCAAGGCAAGCGAGGCGCTTCGTATATTTGCTGCGAAAAGTGAAGTACGGTTCGCAGGTGGAGACCCAAATTAACAGCGACGATCAGGTAATGACTCCTGAAAACCCCGGTTTCTCCGTTCATTTGACTAATTTCGATGGGCCTTTTGACCTTCTGCTCCAGCTCATTTCTCGGCACAAAATGGACATCACTGAGGTGGCTTTAAGTGCGGTGACTGATGAATTCATCTCCTTTATTCGGGGCCTAGAACTCTCTGGTGAAGGGTGGCAATTAGATCAAGCCACTGAATTCCTGGTCGTAGCCGCAACGCTGTTGGATCTCAAAGCAGCCAAGTTACTACCTAGCGGCGAAGTAGAAGACGAAGAAGATCTCGCGCTGTTAGAAGCCAGAGACCTCCTTTTTGCTCGTCTATTGCAGTACAGAGCCTTCAAAGAGATTGCGGCTACCTTTAATCAACGAATCGAAGCTTTCGACAAAACCTTCGCTCGCGTTGTTTCTTTGGATCCAGCACTTGCTTCTCTGCTACCCGAAGTACTAATCGGTGTTGGCCCTTCTCGTTTTGCAGCCATTGCCGAGCGTGTACTCACTCCAAAGAGTGCTCCCGTTGTGGCTATCGAGCATCTTCACTCCGCTCTAGTGAGCGTAACTGAGGAGTCTAAACTTGTGGTTGAGGCTTTACGCAAGGGTCGGACGTTAAGTTTTCGGTCTTTAATCGCAGATGCTTCTTCTACGTTGGTTGTTGTAGCGCGTTTTCTCGCGCTTTTAGATCTTTATCGACAAGGCGCTTTACGATTCAACCAAGTAGTGGCTCTGGGTGATCTCCAGATTAGTTGGACTGGAGCAGAAACAGGGGAGATCGAAACGACTGATGAATTCGATATTCCTGTCGTTTTAGAAGATGATTTACGCTCAGTTGCCAAGGAACAGGAGTAAAAACAGGTGGAGTTAAGGGATATTCATAGGCACATAGAGGCGATCTTGATGGTCGTTGACGAGCCTGTGAACGAATTGACCCTCGCCACGGTTCTTGAGGTGACCCAGGACGAAGTATCGGCCGCGCTAGCTGAATTGGTAGAGAGTTACGCTGATCGTGGCTTCGCCCTCAAGTGCGTCGCAGGGGGTTGGCGTTTCTATAGCCACCCAGATAGCGCCAATGTTGTTGAGAAATTCGTTTTAGATGGCCAGCAATCCCGCCTAACTCAAGCTGCCCTTGAGACTTTGGCTGTTATTGCTTACCGCCAACCAGTCTCACGAGCCCGCGTTTCAGCTATTCGTGGCGTCAACGTAGAGGCAGTCATGAAGACTCTGGTTACTCGTGGATTGGTCGAGGAGTACGGGCTTGAACCTGAAACAGGAGCTATTCTCTATAAAACCACGAACTATTTTCTTGAGCGCCTGGGTTTGAACTCATTGGAAGACCTGCCAGCTCTGGCGCCTTACCTGCCTGACCTAGAGCATTTGGATGAAGTTCTGGATTCACTCGTCGATTAGTTCGCTAGAGCAGCACAATAAGTATCAACTTCTACTGTAGAGTTCTCTCTAGAGCGCTTTGTAGCGCCACAATGACTGTCGGGAATGGATAGCCACTTATGGATTTAGTACGTCTGAACAAGATCATCGCCGATGCCGGAGTTACAAGCCGCAGGGGAGCAGATGAATTAATTGCAGATGGTCGGGTTATGGTCGATGGTTTGGTCATCCGAGAACTTGGTGCCAAGTTCGATCCGAATAAAACTAATGTAATGGTTGATGGTGAGACAATCACGCAATCTTTGACCAAAACTTATCTTGCACTTCATAAGCCAAAAGGCGTTCTGTCAACGATGTTTGACCCAGAAGGTCGTCCTTGTTTGAGTGACTTTATAGACTTGCGAACCGAGAGACTTTTCCATGTTGGGCGTCTAGATAAGGATTCTGAAGGGCTAATTCTTCTAACAAATGATGGAGAGTTGACCTTTCGAGCAACTCATCCGTCGTACGGACTGGAAAAAACCTACATAATCCAATTCGAAGGTAAGTTGCCAGCAGGAGTTGAAAAGACCCTTACTAAGGGCGTTGAGTTAGAAGATGGTATCGCCAGAGTTTTGAGCTTCAAGGAACTCTCACCTACTTGGCTGGAAGTCACGATTCATGAAGGTAGGTATCACATCATTCGTCGCCTAATGGCAGCTGTTGGTATAGATGTGCTTCGTCTGATCCGAACCAAGTTTGGGCCTATCTCGTTAGGGGAGACGGCCGAAGGACGTTGGCGCGACTTAAACTCCGGAGAGTTAATTAATTTACAAAAAGCTTTGCAGATTTGACGTTTTCACGCTTTGTATACATTCACTTTAAATAACGATATATAGATATATTGTTATTTGCTCCGATAAAATAGATTTATCTACATTTTGGACGAGTTTCACGCGCAGAAAAAGTGATTTATCGATAAAAACCGCCTCTTACTCAAAAACATGGATCTACTTCTATTTGATAAAAAATTGATAAACAAAGTGCAATAAGGTTTTGTCTACAAGTTGTTAAATTGTGAAATAGATATTTGACCTCCGACGTCGTGAGCCCTGCACCCGATACTCTTGGGGGGTGAACATCAGAGCGATACGCGGAGCTACGCAAGTAGCCAGCAATGATGCTGCCGCAATAGGCGAAGGTTCCAAGGAGTTACTCGCTGCTATTTTGAAGGCCAATGAACTGGCTATAGAAGATGTGATCTCCGTATTGCTGACTTCTACAGCAGATTTGAATGCTGCTTTTCCCGCTAGTGCTGCCCGAGATATCGGTTTCGCAAGTGTTCCACTTTTGTGTGCTCAAGAAATTGATGTGCCTGGAGCATTGCCTCGAACTATTCGTGTGATGCTGCACTGCCAAAGTGAGCGGACCGTCAGTCAGATTGAGCATGTTTACCTTCATGGAGCCAGCGTTCTACGTAGAGATTTAGCTCAGTAAATCAAGATCATGGGTATTTCTTCAGTAAAAATTGTTGGTTCAGGTCTAATTGGAACATCCATTGGTCTGGCTTTAGCCCAAAAGAGCGTCAAGGTTTTGATGCAGGACTACTCCGTTGATTCTGCGTCTTTGGCGCAATCTTTGGTGGACCCATCTGCGAAATTCACCCCCGATCATGTTTTTGATGTCGTTGTTATAGCTGTGCCTCCATCTGCTTTTAGAGATGTTCTAGTGATCGAAAAAGAACTCAATACGACATCCACATTTGTAGATGTTTTAAGTATAAAAACTAAACCTCAACTTGAAGTTGAAACTCTTAATGGTTTGCAAGAGCGTTTTGTTGGTTCTCATCCAATGGCTGGGCGGGAAGTATCCGGCGCCAAGTCTGCGCGAGGTGATTTATTCACGGGCCGCTCATGGATCTTCTGCCCAACAGAACAAACAGCGAAGGCGTCCGAGAAAACTGCGTTGGAATTAATCGAGCTCTGTGGCGCAATCGCGGTGAGGATGAGTGCACAAGAGCACGATCAAGCAATGGCCCTGGTCTCTCATGCACCACAAATTCTCGCAAGTCTTATGGCGGCAAACCTTAATGGAGCCAATCCAGAGTGGTTGAATCTCATTGGGCAAGGTTTTAAAGATATGACCCGCATTGCAGATAGTGATTCGAATCTGTGGCAAGAAATTTTGAGTGAGAATTCAACAAATATCGCTGATGTACTTTCTAAAGTTCGAAAAGGATTGGAACGAATCGAGAGTAATTTAGCTGACCCTAACTCTGCAAAAGAAGTTATTGAAAGTGGGAATAAGGGACGATCTTTAATTCCAGGAAAGCATGGGGGAGCAGCCCGTAAGTACATTTATCTACATATTGTCATAGATGATAGAGCGGGTCAGTTGGCAGCAATTTTCAATGATTGCGCGAAAGCAGATATCAACATCGAAGATGTTTCTATCGAACACACACCTGGTCAAAATACAGGTCTAGTCACTTTGTCTGTTCTGGAAGCTAAAAAAGCTGAACATCTCGAGCAATTCTTGATTGCAGCGGGCTGGAAAGTGCATTCAACGAGTAAATAATATTCTTTATTAGCCGTAGAATTAACTCATGGGAATCGTAGTAGCAATAGATGGTCCCAGTGGAGCTGGTAAATCAAGTACTGCAAAACTAATTGCTCATCGTGCTGGTTGGAATTATCTAGATACTGGTGCGCTTTATCGTGGAGTAACATGGCTGAGTTTAGAGAAAAACGAGCAAGATCCAAAGAAGTTGTTAGCGCTTCTCAAAAACTTCCCACTTGATTTTAATTGCGATGCAGAGCATCCAAAGCTTCTAGTGGGTGACACAGATGTCAATGATGCAATTCGTTCAATAGAAGTTACCGAACGTGTAAGTCACATCGCAGCCATTCCCGAAATCAGGCACGAACTTCTCAGCATTCAACGACTGTACATAAAGAACGCACCTCGTGGAATTGTTGTAGAAGGTCGAGATATTGGAAGTGTTGTTGCTCCAGAATCACCATTGAAGCTGTATCTCACAGCAGATTTAGAAGCGCGCGCAGAACGCAGAGAAGCGGAAATTTCGGGTATTTCTGCGGTTGAAGTAAAGAATTCCTTGGATGACAGGGATCTCATAGATTCAACAAGGAAAGTATCTCCGCTTGCCATGGCAGCTGATGCTGTTTTGATTGATTCAACACTGTTGAACTTGGAAGAAACTGTCGAACGTGTTTGGGAGTTGTTGCGCGAACGAAATTTACTTGGATTACCAATTGTTGGAATCCTCGGGCGACCAAATGTCGGAAAATCAACGTTAATAAATCGATTTATTGGCAGACGAGAAGCCATAGTTGAAGATACACCCGGTGTTACTCGTGATCGCGTTCAATACGAATGCGAATGGGGTGGTCGGCGTTTTATAGTGATGGATACAGGCGGGTGGGAATCTAAACCAGATGGAATTTCAGTTCAAGTAAGTGCTGGCGCCGAGTTGGCGATGGAGCAATCTGATGTTTTATGTTTTGTTGTAGATGCTCAAATTGGTGCACTTGATGAAGACGACGTTCTAGTTCAAGAACTTCGTAAAGCTAAGAAACCAATTCTTCTTATCGCAAACAAGGTTGATAGTGAACGAGAAGAATCAGATGCTCATTCCTTGTGGAACTTAGGACTTGGAGAGCCATTTTTTGTTTCCGCTCTTCACGGTCGAGGCAGTGGAGACCTCCTGGATAAAGTTGTTTCGCATCTGCCAGAAGTAGGTCGTGCGCAGGTGCAAGATGGGTATCGACGTGTTGCTCTCATTGGTAGACCAAATGTTGGTAAATCATCGTTGTTAAATGCCCTTGCTGGAGAAGAACGTTCAATTGTTTCTGAAATAGCAGGTACAACTCGTGATCCGGTAGATGAATTAATCACCTTCGGAGGTTCCACGTGGCGTTTTATTGATACTGCTGGTTTACGTAAGCGAGCAAATCAAGCCAGCGGAACTGATTACTACGCATCACTACGCACCCAAGCGGCTCTAGAAAGATGTGAAGTAGCAGTCATCGTTCTTGATGCCAGTGAACCTATTTCAGAACAGGATTTGCGAATAATTACCATGGCAGAAGAAGCAGGAAAAGCGATGGTGATAGTTATGAACAAATGGGATTTAGTAGATGAAGATCGACGAGATCAATTAGATCGGGAGATAGATAGACATTTAGATCAAGTTGAATGGGCGCAGCGAGTAAATGTTGCCGCAAAAACCGGTTGGCATAGAGATCGTTTGGCTCCAGCTCTTCGCACTTCAATAGATTCATGGGAAAAACGTGTTCCAACTTCAAAGCTCAATTCTTTCTTAGGTGCACTTATAGGTGCGACACCGCCACCTGTTCGTGGAGGAAAACAACCAAAGATTTTCTATGCCACGCAGGCGGGAATCGCCCCACCAAAGTTTGTCGTTTTCTCAAGTGGCTGGATTGAAGCGTCATATCGAAGATTCATTGAACGTCGCCTGCGAGAAGAGTTTTCTTTTCCAGGAACGCCGGTTCAAGTAGCTATTCGCGTAAAAGAACGCGACAAAAGTTAGAAGATTCTTATGAATAAGAATGTCAATATCCCTAATGCTTTAAGCATACTTCGTTTGCTCGGAGTACCGGTCTTTATTTATTTCGCTTTGATTTCCAAGCAAGACGGCTTTGCTATTTTGGTTTTGGTTGTTGCAGGTATAACTGATTATTTGGATGGCAAGTTAGCACGGGCCTGGAACCAAACTTCGGCCTTTGGCGCATTAATTGATCCCGCAGCAGATCGAATTTATATTCTTTCGACTCTGATTATTCTCTTTGTTCGAGATGCAATCTCTTTGTGGGTTTTGATCATTCTTATAGCGCGTGATGCATTTCTTGCAATTCTCACATTGATTCTAAAGAGTCGTAGATTGGCACTGCTAGAAGTTACCTATTTGGGTAAAGCAGCAACATTTAATCTTCTTTACGCTTTCCCGTTGCTGTTGCTGGCAACGCAAGATTCAACAATAGGACGCATTGCCTTTGCGGCAGGCTGGAGTTTTGCGCTGTGGGGTATAGCTCTATATGTTTATACGGGATGGACATATTTCCAAAATGGGGTTCGAAGTATTAGAGTCGGCACCACAAACACTGGAATTTAACTCAAGAGTAAAGGTAACCAAATGTCGAACATTCCTGATTCATTGAAATATACAAAAGAACACGAATGGGTCGCCTCCACTCAAACCGCTTTGGTTTACCGAGTTGGCATTACAGATTTTGCGCAGGGCGCTCTAGGAGACATCGTGTATGTACAAATGCCTAAAGTGGGGCAATCATTGACAGCTGATTCTGTCTGTGGGGAAGTTGAATCAACAAAGAGTGTTTCAGAGATTTATTCACCTTTAACAGGAAGTGTTGTCGCTATAAATGCTGATTTAAACACTGCTCCAGAAACGATCAACTCTGATCCTTATGGTTCTGGCTGGCTCTTTGAAATTAGCGTTGATTCTGAGCCAAACAACCTTCTTTCTGCTTCGGATTACGCAGCAATTACGGCTTGACCAGTAGGGGCGTGCCCCCCTAGTGTCACCCTTAAGTTCAAGGTGAGCCTGTTTCAGACAGGTAGAAGGGGGATCTCGTGGCAGCAGTAGAAAATGAACGAGAACTCACCTCAACTTTGAACTTAGGCCTTCGCAGCATTGACACACCTGGAAACACATCGCCCTCTGAGTTATTTCTTCAGAAAGCAGATGTTTCAGTACGCGCAATGATTGAAGAAGTTTGCGCATCAGGATCAGATAAAGCAATGCTCGTGATTCACCGCGGACCAGCTCAAGGATCTCGCTTCTTACTAGATAGCAACACTGTATCTATCGGAAGATCCCCCGAGAGTGATGTCTTTCTTGATGACGTAACAGTCTCCAGAAAACACGCACACATTGAGCGGGTAAAGAATGAGTTTTCGATTTCGGACTCTCACAGTTTAAATGGCACGTACGTGAATTCAATATCTGTAACGACACAGGTTCTTCGTATGGGCGATGAAATCCAAATTGGAAAATTCCACGCACTATTTTTCGGAAATTCACAAATCAAGAATTTAGGGGATAAGTAATGAGCGTTCCAGCACGCGCGTATTTGAGCATCGGGGAAGTTCTAACAAAGTTGCGTGGTGACTTCCCAGATATAACTATTTCAAAGATCCGATTCCTTGAATCTGAGGGGTTAATTGATCCACAGCGCACTCCATCTGGATATCGCAAGTTCACAGGAACAGATTTGGAACGACTTCGCTACGTTCTGCTCGCTCAACGTGATCAGTATTTGCCACTTCGTGTCATCAAGGAGAATCTCGATGCACTCGATCGCGGTTTGCAACCTGCACCAACATCGGGGGGTGTCGCTGCGCCTCGTCCATCACTTGCAACCGTTGATGGAGAGATGGCACCTTCGGCTTTTGGTGAATCAAGTGACATGCGCCTTTCCCGCGAAGAGTTGTTAAAGGCAAGTGGATTGACGGAAAACGCATTGGTTGAACTTGAATCTTTTGGATTAATTGCACCTCGTGGGCGCCACTATGACGGTGATGCATTATCTGTAGCAAGAGCGGTTACTGAAATGAGTTCATTTGGAATTGAGCCACGCCATCTGCGCTCATTTAAATCAGCTGCCGATCGAGAAATAGGATTAATCGAGCAAGTAATTACTCCTCTCAATAGACAGAAGAATGCAGAGTCGAAAGCCCGTGCGGAGGAAGTGCAGAAGGAAATAGCTTCGCTCTCAATTCGCTTACACGCATCATTGGTGCGTGGCGGATTAAACCGACTACGTTAACCGCAGGTTTTGCGGATGAGCATGGTGGCGATGCAAGTTGTTGGTGTTCGAATTGAAATGCCTTCCAACCAACCAATTGTCCTGTTAAAGGAAATTGATGGTGTTCGTTTTCTTCCAATATGGGTCGGCGCCGTTGAAGCAACAGCCATAGCTTTTGCTCAACAAGGAGTTACTCCGCCTCGACCCTTAACCCATGATTTAATGCAGGACATCGTTGAATCTCTCGATGCCACTCTCACCGCGGTTCAAGTAACTGCGATGGAGGAGGGTATTTTTATGGCTTCTTTACTCATGAGAGATCAAGAGGGAAAGACAATTAGTGTTTCTGCTAGACCATCAGATGCGATCGCATTAGCGCTTCGAACTCATAGCAATATTTTGGCCGATTCTGACCTGCTGGATAACGTAGGCATTGAGATTCCAGAAGATGTGGCAGAGGATGCTCTTAACGCCACTGGTGAGAACTCTGAGATGGAGAGATTTCGAGAGTTCCTCGACCAAATCAATCCAGAAGACTTTGCTGGGTAGGCAATGGGGGCAGATAAACTCTCAACCTCAAGTATAGGTTTTGGGAGTGTCGCAACCACGTTCAACAGGTTATTCACCTTATTCTTAGAGCACTCCCCAAGAGAATTGAGATTCCCCTCATGACATCGACGCCTGACTTTGAACTAATCGGCTATCGCGGTGCAACCGCTTGTTCTGCAGCGGGAATAAGTTATCGCCAGCTCGATTATTGGGCGCGAACTGGTTTAGTCGAACCAAGTATCAGACCAGCTGGGGGATCAGGGTCAACTCGCCTTTACGGTTTCAGAGACATCTTGGTTTTAAAGATTGTAAAACGTTTGTTAGATGCTGGGGTTTCCCTTCAGAATATCCGCACAGCCGTTAACCATCTTCGTGAGCGTGGAGTAACCGAACTTGAACGCATCACTCTCATGAGCGATGGAGCCTCCATTTATGAATGTGCAAGCGCAGATGAAATCGTGGATTTACTAGCAGGCGGCCAAGGAGTCTTTGGTATCGCCGTAGGCAAAGTTTGGCACGAAGTTGAAGGATCGCTATCGACTTTGACCGGAGAGATTGATGGCCAATCGGTAGGTGGCGAAGGTAACGATGAATTATCTCTTCGTAGAAAGAGCAAAGGCGCCTAACAAGGCATATTCTTTCCTTAGTACTTTAACTCAAAGGTCTAGGGGACTCAGTAATGTCGCGTGAAGAGCAGTTTTCTTCTTATGAACAATACGCATCATTTCAACGTCGTCATATAGGCCCAACATCTTCACAAGAAAATGAAATGCTCAAAGCTCTTGGGTACAAGGATATGCATTCTTTTATATCCGACGTAGTTCCTAGCAACATCGCTATGTCAAAGAAACTCAGTGATTCACTACCATCTCCATTAACCGAAGTTGAAGCAATAGAAGCACTGCGTGCGATGGCTAATAAGAACAAAGTTTTTACCTCATTTATAGGGTGCGGTTACTACGGCACAATTACTCCACCAGTTGTTTTGAGAAATGTTTTAGAGAATCCTGCTTGGTACACGGCCTACACGCCATACCAACCGGAAATTTCCCAAGGTCGATTAGAAGCATTATTTGCGTTTCAAACAGCAGTGTGTGATTTAACTGCGCTACCAATAGCAAATGCTTCGATGCTAGATGAAGGCACCGCTGCTGCTGAGGCCATGACATTAACTCGACGTTCATTCAAAGGAAGCGATGACGCTGTATTTCTTATAGATAAGAATGTTCATCCCCAAACTCGTGCAGTAATTCTTACTCGCGCCAAGCCTTTGAACATCGTGATTGAAGAGTTTGATGCTACAAAAGGGATAATAACTTCGTCAGAGTACTTTGCAGCTTTGGTTCAGTATCCAGATACTTTTGGTTCGGTCAATGATTACGCAAAGATTGCCGATCAGGTTCATGCTAAAGATGCATATTTAATTGCTGCAACTGATTTGTTGGCATTAACTTTGCTTAAAGCGCCAGGGGAATGGGGCGCCGATGTAGCAGTAGGTTCAGCCCAGCGTTTCGGGGTTCCAATGGGATTTGGTGGACCGCACGCAGGGTTTATGGCCGTTCGAAATGGTTTGGAGCGTTCTTTACCTGGACGGTTGATTGGGCAGAGCGTTGATGTTCATGGAAATCCAGCTTTTCGACTTGCTTTACAAACTCGAGAACAACATATTCGCCG
>CAZNWM010000007.1:0-11734 GCA_964576975.1 uncultured Candidatus Planktophila sp. | reverse complement strand
TTACGAGTAATCGATCAATACCATGTTGGTTTATCACTTGATGAAACAACTACGGCAGAGATTCTCAATAATCTTGCTTCGGTTTTTGGTATTGAAGTTAAGGATGTTGCTGAAGTAAAGAATTTTGATGCGGATCTAGTAAGAACTTCAAAGTATCTTCAGCATCCTGTTTTTAATACCAATCATTCCGAGACGGCAATGCTTAGATACATTCGAACTTTATCCGATCGAGATTTAGCTCTTGACCGAACAATGATTCCTCTTGGTTCTTGCACAATGAAATTAAACGCAACAACGGAAATGGAAGCAGTAACTTGGCCAGAGTTCTCCTCACTTCATCCATTTACGCCGATTGAACAGAGTGTCGGTTCACGCCAGTTAATTCAGGAGCTATCAGATTGGCTCGTAGAAATTACTGGTTACGACGCAGTGTCTTTGCAACCTAATGCTGGTAGCCAAGGTGAGTTTGCGGGTCTCTTAGCCATCAGAAATTATCACGATAGTAGAGGCGATCAGAACAGAACAATCTGTCTGATTCCTTCTAGCGCACACGGTACTAATGCTGCTAGTGCAGTAATGGCTGGTATGAAAGTTGTTGTAATCGCTTGTGATGACCACGGCAACGTCAGTATTGAAGATTTAAAGTCAAAAATAAGTGAGTACAGAGGTGAACTTGCAGCATTAATGGTTACGTATCCATCAACGCACGGAGTATTTGAGAGCGCTATTTCTGAAATCTGCGAACTGATTCATGACGCAGGTGGACAAGTTTACGTTGATGGTGCAAACCTCAATGCTTTAGTTGGTTTAGCGCAACCAGGTAAATTTGGCGCAGATGTTTCTCATCTGAATCTCCATAAAACTTTCTGCATTCCACACGGTGGCGGGGGACCGGGTGTTGGTCCAGTAATTTGTCGATCACATTTAGCAGCGTTCTTGCCAAATCATCCGATTGATTCACTGGCTGGACCTGCAACAGGTCCTGGACCAGTTAGTTCGGCGCCATATGGTTCGGCAAGTATCTTGCCAATTTCGTGGGCTTATATTCGAATGATGGGGGGAGAAGGCCTCACTCACGCAACACAAACTGCAATCCTCTCAGCCAACTACATCGCCTTAAAGCTCAATCCATATTTCCCAGTTTTATATACCGGCAATAATGGACGAGTGGCTCATGAGTGCATTCTTGATCTACGCGGAATCACCAAAGATTCTGGCGTAAGCGTTGATGATGTTGCAAAACGCTTAATGGATTATGGTTTCCATGCGCCAACAATGAGTTTTCCTGTTGCTGGAACATTGATGGTAGAACCAACGGAAAGTGAAGACATTGCAGAGATAGAAAGATTTATTTCAGCAATGATTTCTATACATGGAGAGATTATGGATGTTTTAAACGGCGTAATTTCTCATGAAGATTCTGCTTTAGCGCACGCTCCACATACCGCTGGTGATGTTATTTCAAGCCAATGGGATAGAAAATATCCTCGCGAAATAGCTGCTTTTCCTGAAATGTTAGATGGATTGGTTCCTGGTGAAATTATTGGCATGCGTGGTAAGTATTGGCCTACATCAGGGCGAATCGATGGAGCCTTTGGAGATCGAAATCTTGTTTGTTCATGCCCACCCATCGAAGCATTTGCGGAATAGGGCAGTTATTCAGGAGATTTTTACCCAGGATTTAGTTACTTAACATAATGTGACTTATCGGCGTTATGCCTACGCGTACGCTGCAACCCCCAGAAGCTCACACGCCAAAACGCTTCAAGAACAATTGCCTTGCTCATCTTTGATTCACCTAGCCCTCGTTCAACGAAGGTAATCGGAGTTTCTTTAATAGCTGCGCCACATGCTGTGAGAGCTCGAATCATTTCAATTTGAAAACAATAACCGTTTGATCGTATTTCACCCAGATTCAACTTATGCAGATATTTTGCTCTGTACAAACGCAAACCGCCGGTTAAGTCCTTATATGGCAAGGCCAGTGTTTTTTGCGCAAACCACGTGCCAAAACGCGAAAGAAGTTCGCGGTGCAACGACCAGTTAATGACAGATCCACCTGGAATCCAACGAGTTCCCATAACTACATCGGAATCTGAAATCGCTAGCATCATGCTTTCCAAATCTTGAACCAAATGGGAACCATCTGCATCCATAGTTGCAACGAATTCATAGCCATTATGAAGTGCTACCTTGAAACCAGCGATGTAAGCAGCTCCAATTCCATTCTTTTCTCCGTTTTTAATTACTCGAACATTGGAATATTTAAGGCTTTCTACCAAATCAGCCGTTCCATCTGGAGAATTGTCATCAATCACAATCACATCAGCACTTATTGCCTGAAGATCCGAAATTACACTCAAAACAGACTTTGACTCATTATACGTTGGAATCAAAACCACTAACTTAGTCACTTCGTCGTCTCTTCCCTAGGTAAACAGCTGACGCGAGAAGAATCAAAAGCAGTGAAGACCAATTGCCTAGTTTGCTTGCTAGCGTTTGGTTGGAATTGAGCATTACCGCTCCTGAAACGTAGGAGGCTCGATTTTGTTCTGTAATCTGACGCACGCTTCCTTTGTTATCAATTATTGCCGATACCCCAGTTGTTGAAATGCTCACTACCCATTTATTTTGCTCAACGGCTCGAATTCTGGTGATATTGAGCTGTTGCATACTTTGACCGCTATCGGCGAAAGTTGCATTATTGGTTTGCACAAGCATCAAATTGGCTTCATTAACCATCGAATTAACGGCCGAATCATCGATAATCTCATAACAAATTATGGGAGCGATTTTCGATTCTCCGATCTTGTGCAAAATGATTTCATCTCCTTTAACAAAATCATCAACATCGTTAGCAAAAGGTGTTATCAATTCCGCTATAGATCGAAGTGGAATGTATTCGCCAAAAGGCGTGAGTGTTCTTTTCTCATACTTTGAAACCACTTCCCCATCGGAACTCCACATAACGGATGCATTTTTTGGACCTTCGGGACTCTTTAAGACCGCTCCAACAACTATCGGAGTTTGCGAATTCTTTGCTAGATCAGAAATCTTCTGTCCTACCATAGAATTAATGAAGGGATCTATATCTACTGAATTCTCGGGCCATACAATTAAGTCTGGCTTACTTTGAACTTGTTTTAATGCAATCAAACTCTGCTCCAAGTGAAGATTAAAAACCTCTTCGGCTCTTGAATTAAAATCCAAACCTAATCTTGGAACATTTCCTTGAATTCCCAATACGTTGATACTTTTCTGATTAAGAGAAGGGGTGGGAAGAAGGATTATCAACGAAATCGATGCCGCAATTATGCCAACGGAAAGCAGCTGTGCCCGCGCAAAAAGAAGATATAAACCAATGCCAAGTGAAATACCCACGAAAGCCAGCGCAGTATCTCCGAAAAATGCTGCTATGGAAACGTAAGGTGAATCTGCCTGACTAAAAGATAGTCGATTCCAACCGAATCCACCGAAAGGAATAATGGAACGAAGTTCGTCAGCTATCAGCAATATCGGCAATGCAAGCCATAATCGGGAGTAACGGTCCCGCCTGAAGGAAACTAAACCCAGCGGCAAATAAAACAAAGATTGCAATAAGACTAAGAATAGAACGGGCACTAATCCGACGTAGATGCCCGACCATTTCAAGGTCAGAAAGTTGAAAGCCGCGGCGAAAACGAATGCTGCCAGGAACGGTTTACTAGTTTTTGTAACTGCATACAAGAAAATTGCAATTGCAACTGGTAGCAAAAACCACCAATTCAACGGAGCATATGCGCCGGATAGAACAACGCCACTGATAAATGCAAGTGCGAAACTCACCATCGCAATGCCGCAATCATTCGATCTATGCTTGCGCCTAATCCATACTGCTTTTGTAGAGAATAGATTAAAGACAGATCATCCGGCTTTTTTGGAAGATTCAAATCTATTTGGGGCAGCGAAACATCTTTTGCACACTGCACTAGTTTCGGAGCAATCTTTAAATACTCACGACCTTCTAAAATTTTCTTAATCAAACTCGCAGATAATGCTTCATGAGAATCCAATGCCCCTTGAATAACTTCATCAACGTTAGCGAAATGGTTACAAATCAACGCCGCACCTTTCTCGCCAATGCCCTTTACACCAGGTAGGCCATCTGATGGGTCTCCCCTAAACATTGCGAACAATGAATACCTATCCCCCGGGATTTCGTATTTTTTCGAAACCCATGCTGTATCAACCAAGTCATGTGCTGAAATGCCTTTTGCAAGATAAACAATCTTCACATCTTTCTGGTCATCAACAAGCTGGAACATGTCTCGATCGCCCGTAACAATTCGAATGGGACCGGATTCTCGATTAGCAAATGAAGCCATTACATCATCTGCTTCATAATCATCAATACCAACTATTGCGATTCCAAAAGCATCGAGTACGTCCATTAAAATAGGTATCTGCGGAGCTAGCAGATCTGGTTCTTCTTCGGCGCCTTCATCGTCAACGCGATTCGCTTTGTAATCAGGGAAGAGCTCGACTCTCCACGAAGGTCTCCAATCACCTTCAATGCATGCTACTAATCTGTTCGGCTTGTACGTTGAAATTAAACGCGCGCTCATGTCTAGGTAACCGCGAATCGCATTTACAGGAGTTCCATCGGGTGCAACCAATGAATCAGGCATGCCATAAAACGCTCGATACCACAACGATGCCGAATCTAGGAGCATCAAACTCATACATCCCCCAGTAGATAAGTAACCACGCCACGATCAATTAACTTTACGGCTTGTCTACATTTTTTGTTCAAATCAGGTGATGCATTAGCTATCTGCCCCAATAAATCTACTAATTGCTTTGTTGAACGAACGAAATCTCCAACAGACATGTCAGAGCCTTTTAAAACCTGATTGAGCGATGATCCATTAGCCCATTTAAAAATCATGAAACAAAAGCCTAAATCAGGAGGTCTCTGGGTTTTTACACCAACTTCGATTTCAAGTTCTTCTAGCTCCGCCCACACTCGTGTAATCGAGGCTAGAACGTTTGCAACATTGTCATTGGGAATCTTTGGAGCCAGATCTTCTTGACTTCTTGATTCAAAAATCATTGCTGACGCCACACTCACAATTTCAGCTGGCGTTAATTCATTGAATAAACCCCTTCTGATGCTCTCAGTTAATAGAAGATCAGATTCAGCATAAATCTTTGAAAGAATTAACCCTTGGGGAAGTAACTTCTCCCCTTCAATATATCCAAGCATTGTCAAGACATGGCAAATTTTATCGAAAGTCTTGGCTATCACATGCGTTCTATTCATCACTCGATTATTTAATCCTTCGTTCTCACGTATTAATCGGTCAGAACGTTCAGCGAATCGAGCATGAGCTTCGCGATCGTTGCACGAGTGGCACGAGTGATTCTTCATCGATCGTCTTAAATCATCTATCTCTGACTCCATGTGAGCACGTTGTTTATTATCAAAACTTCTTTTGCCGCCTCTCTTGCTCAGCAAACCTTCAAGATCCTTGATGTCACGCCTAAATCTTGCGTACTCCGCGAAATCACCCAAGTGACACTTTGCTTGTTCCAAAAGTTCATCAATAGCAACTTGATTCCGCTTTTGCTGTCTCACGAGACCCACAACTGCGCGATCTGCTTGAAACTGAGCGAAAGAAGATTCGAGTGAACCACGTGCGCGTTCCCGACCGAATCGAGATATCAGATTTACAGCCATGTTGTACGTTGGAGAAAAAGAAGAACGTAAAGGGTATGTACGAGTTGACGCTAGACCTGCAGCAGTTGATGAATCAATGCTGGGAGACCACTGAATAACTGCGTTTCCTTCTATATCGATTCCACGTCTACCGGCTCGACCGGTTAATTGGGTGAATTCTCCGGGTGTTATTGGTACGTGTGCCTCCCCGTTGTACTTAACTAGTTTCTCTAAAACAACCGTTTTTGCTGGCATGTTAATTCCAAGAGCTAGAGTTTCTGTAGCGAAGACAGCTTTAACTAATCCGCGCTGAAAAAGATCTTCCACTGCAGATTTAAAACTAGGTAGTAATCCCGCATGATGCGCCGCGATACCTCTTTCTAACGAAGCCAACCACTCTGAATGACCAAGAATCTCGAGATCTTCTTGGGCAAGATTCTGGGTGTAACGGTTAGCAGTTTCTATGATCTCTCTTCGTTCATCTGCATTAGTCAATTTAATTCCGGCTTGCAAACATTGCTTGACCGCAGCATCGCAACCGATTCGAGAAAAAATGAAAGTAATGGCTGGTAAGAGCGCCATGCGGTCTAGTTTTTCGATGATTTCTGGTCGCGACAACTTATTCAAGTCATCCACCCATCGAGATTGACGCGTATTTCTATGTTTTACTTTACGCAGAGCTTCATTTTCTAACTTCAGTATTTCAGAATTAATCTGACCCGGTTTAGAAAAAAGATCAACTAACTTGTTTCCTATCAGAACATGTTGATACAAAGGAATGGGTCGTACTTCGCTAACGATTACATCGATGGTTCCGCGTACTTCCCCGAGCCATTCTCCAAACTCTTCTGCATTTGAAACTGTGGCTGAGAGTGATATCACCTGCACGCTTTCCATCAGGTGAATAAGAACTTCTTCCCAAACAGCTCCTCTGAATTTGTCCGCTAAATAGTGCACTTCATCCATGACGACTGACCCAAGATTTACCAAGGTATTAGACCCTTGATACAACATGTTTCGTAGTACTTCGGTGGTCATTACAAGGATTGGCGCTTCGCTGTTTACATTTGTATCACCGGTTAGAAGCCCGACATTTTCCGATCCAAATTTGTTGACAAACTCTTGAAACTTTTGATTGGACAAGGCTTTAATCGGGGTAGTATAAAAACATTTTTTACCCTGCTTCAATGAAAGATAGGCTGCGAACTCGCCAACAACCGTTTTGCCAGCACCGGTCGGGGCTGCAACAAGTACACCGTGACCATCTTCAACGCTGTTACAGGCTGCTATTTGAAAGTCATCAAAGGCGAAATCAAAAGAGTCAAGAAATTGCTGCGTTACAGGATGACCAGATCGTTTCTTCGAAGCTGCGAATTTTTCAGCAGGAGTAATTAATTTTTCCATGTTATCCCGGCATTTGGCACACATTCCGCGCTAATGGGTAGGGCACCGATTCTTTCCCCGTCCGCATAAGCGATAGCTTCAGAATTTATTCGAATTTTCTTTGTGCGATAAATGTTGACTTCAGGGTGTTGAACATGTTTACCTGAATAAACTTGAGGAAAAACTTTGATAAATTCAATTTTCGAAACAGGCTTGAGGATCATAACATCGAAATATCCATCAGTGATTGAAGCACCGGGACAAACACGCATTCCTCCCCCGTAGCTAGAACCATTGCCAACTGCGACCAGCATTGCTTGCGTACTTAAACTTCTATCATCTAATTCAATTTCGAAGTGTGATGGTTTAAACAAAGGCAATTCAAGGGCTATTGCCACATTGTATTTTGCGGGACCATGTGGCCACTTCAATGAGTTGGCTCTTTCATTGACAACGGAATCAAATCCTGAGGAAAGTACTGCCCCAAACCATTCACCATCAACTAACCCTAAATCTATCGGGGTGGGTTCTTCGGTTGTGATCTTATTAAGTAACATTTCTAAATTATCTAGGGGCCAATTTAAAGCGCGTACCAAGTCATTTCCTGTTCCCGCGGGAATTACTGCGAAAGCTATTTGCAGTGGAACAACTGCCTGCAAAACAAGATGGGCTAAGCCATCACCCCCCACACAAATCACGCCGCTACAGGAAGGATTAACTCTGAGAAAATTATCCAGATCGCGTCGAACGTTCTCGGCAGAAATACCCGTAATTATTTGATACGTGAGATCATTTCTAGCGAAATAACCGATAACAGATTTACCAACCTCAGCGCCTTTTCCTTGACCAGAAGTGGGATTTATGACAATGGCCCATGGTGACCTAGACACGATCGAGATTCTTTTTGTCTCTACGCCTATCGTTGAATAGAGCAAATACTCCGGATGCAAAATACAACGCAATAAGCGGAACTGCCAGAAATGCCATCGTCAAAGGATCAGCTGTTGGAGTAAATGCTGCAACAAAAAGAACGATTGAGAAAACCCATATGCGCCACGGCTTCAAGATGGTCTGTCCCCTCAAGAAACCAATTAGATTCAAACTGATTAAGAAGACCGGGAGTTCGAAAGCAAGTCCGAAAAGAAGAATTATTCGAAGAACAAAATCTAGATAATCATCGAACTTCACCAGGTTATTCAGCGCCTCTGGAGTGAATCCAAAAAGAATCCGCACTGCGGCAGGCAATATTGAGTATCCAAGAAACGCTCCCGCTGAAAAAAATGGCGTAGCTGCAATTATGAAAAAGATTGAATTTCGTTTCTCTTTCTTATGTAAACCAGGCGCTATAAAAGCCCATAACTGATACAACCACGCAGGTGCAGCGACAATGACCCCTGTTAAGAGTGCTACCTTGATCTGCAAATTAAGTGGCCCGAGAACTCCACTAATGTAAAGCGCTCCGCAATATTCAGTTCCAGATTCTTGGGCGGCACGCAAATCGCACACTGGACTTGCCAATTGGATGATTATCTCGTTATAGAAAAACCAACCCGCAGTAGAAGCCAAGAGAATTGCAATGGCGGAACGCACAATCCTTTTGCGCAACTCACGAAGATGGTCAAGCAAGGGCATGCGACCACCTGAAGAGGTCGGCATTTAATTACTTCTCAGTTGACTCGTCGTTATCCGACTTCTTATCGTCCTGCTTCATTTCCTTTAATTCACTCTTGAAAATTCGCATGCTCTTGCCAAGAGATCGAGCAGAATCAGGTAAACGTTTTGCGCCAAATAAAACCAATACAACGAGCAGCAAAATTAGAATGTGGCTGGGTTCGCGCAAAAACATAACTTCTCTCTTTCTCCGCAGGAAACTCTCTTGCAAACTTTATCTCAATTTAGGCGCAAATGCCTAGCCTGGAACACTATAGATACAGCGCCAACGCCCGTTGAGCCCGTTCCCTTATCTGATCTCGAATAACCGCTGGGCCAGTTAGCTCGGTTGCCGCATTTAAACTGCAAAAGGTTCGAACTATCCATTCGTCATTAAATGCTGTCGACTCAAACTCTGATTTCGAGGAAAAATTAGGAGGAATCGTCAACTGAAATAATTCAGATACTTTCCGAGACTCCGCATAAATTTTGAAGTGGAATTTGCGGAGAACTTCGGTGTTTTCTTTGTCATCTGGAACAGACTCCGCCGGACCAGACAATTTCGCACTTTTGATTCGATCTAGTCGAAACAATCTAATGCCTTCGGATTCATGGCAAAAACATTCGAGATATTCTTGGCCATCAATTACTTGCAATCCAAACGGAACGACCTCACGTTTCGATTCTGTATCTCTAGCATAAGAGTGATACACAATAGAAACACTTTTTCTTTGTTTCACGGCAATTAAGCACGTAGATCTTATATCTGGATCCACATTTGAATGAATTGATAGTGGGCCAGAAAAGGGCGAGGAAGAAGCAAGTCTTTTTAGAAGGTTACCAACACTTTCAAAGTGTGGATTAGTCTGTGGAATTGTCTCTCTCAAAATGCTCAATCCAACAATTACGGTTGCAAGTTCCAAATTTGATAACTTGCGAGGCTTACTAAGTACCTCAGCATTTCTAATTGTCACAAAACCGGTATCAAATGAAAGATCTATAAGTTCTAACGGCGTGTAACCAGGCAGGCCGCACATCCACAAAGTGTTCAAATCATCGATAACTGTCGACTTATCTGTTTGAAAATCTGATGCAATTTGATCTAAAGCGACACCCTGATTCGATGTGAGATAAGGTACTAAATCCAACAAGCGTTCCACTTGACTTTGCGAGATCTTTTTAACCATGAAGGTCCACCAATGATTGCAATGAAGCGCGAACCCTTGATCTCAGTGTTTCCGGAGTTATAACCTCAACATCATCTAAATGCCACAAGATGAGCGAAATAAGTTCTGGTTCAGATGAATACTCAATATTGATTAGATCGTGCTCCCCATCTGGTTTGATAGATTCAGCAATGCTTCGTAACTGTGTACCACGGCCTACCCGTAAACGTAGGATTGCCTGATTGCTCGACGTTCTATCTTCCATAATGCTTTGGTTCGACCAATTCTGCGGAACTTCATAACTCTGTGTTTTCTTCGAAACTTCTATATTTCCAACGATGCGATCACATCTAAATGTGCGTAAATCATTTTTGTTGGTATCTAAACCGCTGAAATACCAGTAACTTTGACGAGCAAAATACGAGTAAACATTCACCATTCGTCTATTAACTTTTAAATCTGAGTCTAAGTAAGAAAATTCAATCATTGCTTTGCTTGAAATTGCTTCGATAATCTCGGTGAGAAAATTGGGGGCACTTAGAATCATTGGAGCTGCTACAGGCAAATCACCAATATCAAGTGAAGGAGCGATACCCGAAAGTTTGCGCAATGCTCGTTGGGAAGGTTCATTCAAAGAAGCGTCCCTCCACAATTGCGCACCCAAAGACATGTAGGCAATCTCTGAAGCTGAATAACCCTTTGAATCCATGGCAAAATTCTCGGGTTTAATTTTGTAACCTTGTTCATCTTCAAATAATGGGTCGATGCCTGAAACTTCAATTTCGATACCAAGGGATCTCAACTCATCTTTATCTCTTTCAAACATGCGTTCCATAGAGTCATCTGTTCCTTCATAACCTTCTATGGTTCGAAAAATCTCAGCCTTCGTCAAACTTCTTTTTGTGGCTAGAAGCGCAATAACCAAATTGACTAATCGCTCACTCTTCCGAGACACCGTACGCACCTTTTGATGGACGCCGCCTGCGTGCCAATACTTCGACTCCGGGAGCCATACGTCTGCTAACTATCAAAAACCCAGTGTGACCAATCATTCGTTGCATAGGTCTTACAGCTAATCCTTCATGATGCCAATCACGAACTATCGTTTCAGAGCTAAGGGGTTCAGTAAATCGTCCGTCCTCTTTGAGCGCTTCAGCAGTTGCAGATAACTGGGTTGTCGTCGCAACATAAGCAAGAAAAACTCCCCCTGGCCTTAAAACCTCTGAAGCAAAAGCAACACATTCCCACGGAGCAAGCATGTCTAAAATCACGCGGTCATATTTCTTCTGCGTTGAAAACTCCTGGACAGATCCCACTGTTAACTTCCACTGAGATGGAATCTCACCGAAATAAGTTTTCACATTTTCTTTTGCGATCTCCGCAAAATCTTCTCTTCTTTCAAAACTTGCGAGTTCTCCATTGCTTCCTATTGCTCGAAGCAAAGATATGGATAGCGCCCCGCTTCCTACCCCAGCTTCAATAACTTTTGCGCCGGGAAAAACATCAGCGACCCCAAGAATCATCGCGGCATCTTTTGGATAAACAATAGTTGCTCCACGAGGCATGGATAAAACAAAATCTCCAAGCAAAGGTTTAAAGGCAGTGAATTTCAAGCCAGCACTAGTGCTCACAACGCTTCCCTCGGGCAAACCGATCAGATCGTTATGAACTATCCAACCTTTGTGTGTATGCCATTCTTTACCTTGCGTGATTGTAAATGTATACATCTTGCCTTTGGGATCTGTGAGTTGAATGCGATCACCTTCGGAGAAGTATCCATCATTAGACATGGGGCTATCTTATGCGTGCGATAAGCAAAAATTGAGAGTATCTTCAC
>CAZNWM010000006.1:14257-32927 GCA_964576975.1 uncultured Candidatus Planktophila sp. | reverse complement strand
TTCTTAAGCCAACCTTCTCGACGCTTCCTTTAACATCTAGTACATCAACTTTGTCGCCAACGCCGTATTGATCCTCGATCAGCATGAAAATTCCAGAGAGAATGTCGCGCACTAAAGTTTGTGCGCCAAGACCCAGCGCAACTCCGATAACGCCGGCGGATGCGATGATTGGACCAAGATTAAATCCGAACTCGCCGAGCACCATTGCAATTGCGAGCACCCAAATAATCGCATTAAAAGTGCTTGATAAAACCATTCCAGTTGTTCGCGCACGTTCTTTTTGTCGGGCCAAGGTGTTTGTTGGACCAGGAATTAAATCAGCAGATGCCAGACGAGTCATTGCTCGATCAATAGCGCGACCGCCGAAGTATTGAGTGAAAAGCGCGCCGGCAATGACCAACAATATGCGCATGGGGGCGCCGCTAAACCAATCCCAGATCTGCTGCAAACTCTCGCTCATAAATCACACTCTAACCAAATTGACATGAAAAATTTGCCTTGAAATGCCCCCTTGTCGCCTCCTTTTGAGGCAAGATAAACCAATCGGTGCGAGCCACGTGCTGAGAATCGGAGTGCATATGTTGCGGACGCTGGTCCTAAATGCCACCTACGAACCACTAGGTGTTATTTCAGATCGCCGTGCACTGATTCTCGTTCTTAATTCACGGGCAACAATGGTTGAAGACTCCGGAAGTGTTCTGCGTTATTCATCCGGTGAGATCGCACTTCCTTCAGTAATTAGATTAAATAAATTTGTTCGCATTCCTTATCGCCATTCAGTTCCACTTTCTCGTCGTGCAATATTTGCTCGAGATGGCGGTAGATGCGTTTATTGTGCAGCACCTGCTACTTCAATTGATCACGTAATTCCACGCAGTCGTGGTGGCGCGCACAATTGGGAAAATGTCGTTTCAGCTTGCCATCGCTGCAATCATACAAAGGCTGATAAACCACTAAAAGATTTGGGATGGCGCCTGCGTACATTGCCACGCGAACCAGTGGGGGCTGCATGGAGAATTCTTGGTACAGGTCGGACAGATAAGACTTGGCTTCCGTACTTAGAGCCATTTGGCGTGGCAGCAGCCACCGCCTAAACTAAGCAATCAAATGAACATGATTAATCAAGAAGATGGATTCATTCCTGGACCAGCGCTAAGCGCTCTTGAAACCATAATTACCTTCGTCGTGATTCCAACTGCGATGTTTTTAGTAATTTCATTGCTTACTTATGTAGCAACAGCGCCACGCAAAAAGAGTTCAAAGTCAGTAATTACTCATATTGAGTAAATAAGAGTAATTAAGAATCCTTTTTCTGCGCTCGCAGCGATCGCGCTAGCGCGTCCCTGCCTTCAGTAATAACTCTTCGAAGAGCATTTGGCGCATCTTTTCCAGTTACATCGAGCCAATTCTGAGCTTTGGACAATGTCTCTTCTGTGACCACAAAACCGGGAAAGAGCATCGTCGCAGTAGTTTCAGCGATTTCATATCCCTTGGTGTTCCACAGTTCGATCAAAATTGCGAAGTAGCGATCGACAAATGGTGCGACTAACTGCGACTGAAGTGCAACGTTAAATCCACGGCAGGTATATGCGTGAATTGTGTTACTTAGATTATCTGTTGTGACCGATGCGAAAGCTTTCTCTTTTGCCTGTGCAGTTGGAATAGCAGCGTGGGCGAGTGCGCCGTATTGCTTTCCGTGCGCTGTGTTGTCCTTTGCAAGTTCTGCGTCTATCTCTGTTGCACCTAACACCCCACGTTTAACTGCGCAGATAAGTAAGTGCCAACGAAGTTCTGCGTCAATTGTCAGCCCCTTGATTGATCCATTTAGAATTTCAATAATCTCTTTGCTCTGCTCTGGTGTTGCTGCAGATTCTGCAAACCCACGTGCAAATGCAAGTTGATGATCACTTGCCGCAGGAGCTGCCTTCAAGAATTTGTTGAGCGCACCAGAGACTTTTTCGCGTAAACCCTCACGATGAGCTGGTGCCGCATACTGCCAAATAGCCGTATCAATATTGGCAATCGTTGCAGAGACGATTGAAATATCTGACTCTGTGCCGAGTGCATTTAACGCAATTGCAATGTAATCAGATGCACTCAGTTCGCCATCTCGAACCGAATCCCACAGAGATGCCCAGATAAGTGCGCGTGCTAGAGGTTCGTTGAGCCCACCAAGATGAGACTTAAGAGTTGCAATCGAACGTTCGTCAAAGCGCAGCTTTGCATAGGTTAAGTCACCGTCATTGATGAGAACTAAATCAGCTTCTTTTTCGCCAACAAGCTCTGTGACATCCGTGATGGCACCGGCAATATCTAGTGCAACGCTCTTTCGCTTTTTAAGTGAATCACCTGAAATATCAAAGAGTGCAATGCGTAAACGATGTGGACGTAGTTCTTTTGAACCAACTGGCATGGTCGGTGCTTCTTGCTTGATAGCAAGTTTCTTATATGCACCAGATTCGATTTCGATTGCAGGGCGCAGAGTATTTACTCCTGCGGTCTGCAGCCATGTGGCAGCCCATGGTTTGAGATCGCGTCCACTTGTGGCTTCTAGTTCGATCATCAGATCATTAAGCGTTGTGTTCTTAAAGGCGTGCTTGGTGAAGTAAATGCGAAGACCCTTAATGAAGTTATCTCGGCCCACATGTTCGACCAATTGCTGAAGCACAGATGCACCTTTTGCATATGAAATCCCATCGAAGTTTGTCTTCACATCTTCAAGATCTTTCATTTCAGTAGCAATTGGGTGAGTAGTTGAAAGCTGATCTTGACGATATGCCCAGTTCTTGCGCAGCGCATTGAACTCGGTCCACGCAGTCGTGTACTTCGTTGCTTCACTTGTTGCCATGTAAGAAGCCCATTCAGCAAAAGATTCGTTAAGCCACAAGTCTTCCCACCACTTCATGGTGACAAGATCGCCAAACCACATGTGCGCCATTTCGTGAAGAATTGTGCTGGCCCGGCCCAAGTGCTTGCTTTCGGTGACCTTGCTTCTAAAAATCAAAACATCTTCGTGGAAAGTAACGCAGCCAACGTTTTCCATTGCGCCCCAGTTGTATTCGGCAACTGCAAGCTGATCGTATTTTCCGAATGGATAAGCAAGACCGAAAGTTTTTTCGAAGTAAGCAAAACCTTCTTTGGTAACTCTGAAAATGTTCTCAGCATCTACGTATTGAAAGAATGATTTACGGGCATAGATCCCCAGCGGAATTCTCTTTTCTCCAACATATTCGTCGTGAATGCTTTGATACGGACCAGCCACGATTGCAGTCACGTAGGTCGAAATCACTTGTGACTCTTTGAATTGGACCTTCTTCGAATCTGATCCAACATCTGTAACTGAATCGATGTCGTAGTTAGAAATTACTTCCCAGTGTTTTGGAGTAATTGCGCTAATTGTAAAAGTTGCTTTTTGATCTGGCTGATCAAAGCAGGCGTACATCTGACGAGCATCGCCTGTTTCAAATTGTGTATAGAGATAGACCTCGTTATCTGCAGGGTCTACGAATCGGTGCAGACCTTCACCTGTATTTGAATAGATACCTTCAATTTCTAGAGACAATTCATTCTCAGCAGCCAGCGGTGGTAGATGAATTGTTTGCCCGTCGTAATCCTTTACTTCAAATGCAACCCCATTAAGCGATGCTGAGATAACTCGCTTGCCAAGAGCATCGATGAATGTGCTCTGTCCTGGCTTAAGGCCAGAGAACTTCACACACGTCTTTGCAATGAAAGTTTCCGCACTTGTTGTCAGATCTAGATCAATCCGATAGCTGTGGGTCTTAACCAGAGAAGAACGCATCGCGGCTTCATCGCGGGTCAGATTTACTCCTGGCACAAAAACTCCTCAGAATGATTTACGCGTGTGATTTCAGGTTGATATCTAATCATGTAAGAGTTACCTCGTGGAACGAGAAGAAACACAGAGTTCGGGCATCAAGAGCTTTCGCTTACGCGGTAAGCGGATGACTCGGGCACAAAACGCTGCGCTGATTCGTTCCTGGGACCGATTCGGAATTGAATTCGGAGCAACTGTTGATACCAAGGTGTTATTTCCGAATGCCAAAGAAGTAATCATTGAAATTGGATTTGGAATGGGTGATGCCACCGCAGAGATTGCAAAGGTTCATCCAGATAATGGTTACATTGCGATTGAAGTACACCCACCTGGAATTGGAAAGCTTCTGTCCCTGATAGAAGAACACGAACTTACCAATGTCTACATCATCGAAGGCGATGCCATTGAGATTCTGCAGACCATGTTTACAGACCACAGCATCAATGGATTCCACTTATTCTTCCCAGATCCATGGCCCAAGTTAAAGCACAACAAACGACGCATTGTTAACGCCGAATTCCTCTCGTTGATTCATCAAAAACTCATTAAGGGTGGCTATATAAACATTGCAACAGATTGGGTTCCTTACGCAGAATGGATTAAAGATGCATTTGCTAACTCAGTTCAATTCATTGGGGGAGAAGTACCACGGCCTGATTGGCGCCCCTATACAAAATTTGAAGGAAAAGGTTTAGCGAAAGAACACCGCGTCAGCGATTTTCATTACACGGCGAAGGACTAAATAGAACCTTTAGTTTCGAAGTTCGAGACTTGACCGATACGACGGATATGTCGCTCATCATTACTAAAAGGCGTAGCTAGAAAAACATCAATAAGTTCTTTGCAGACTTCGATTGGGTGCATACGCCCACCAATTGCAATCACATTGGCATCGTTATGTTCGCGAGCTAATTTTGCAGTCTCAACGCTCCAGACAAGTGCGGCGCGGATTCCTTTAACTTTATTGGCAGCCATTTGCTCACCATTTCCAGAACCACCTAAAACAATTCCGAATGAACCTTTTTCACTTGCAACACCTTGTGCGGCAGGAATACAAAAGACTGGGTAATCATCGAGTGCGTCATAAACGTGTGGTCCATGATCAACAACATCGTGCCCTGAACTCTTGAGGTGTTCAACAAGAGCATTTTTTAGTTCGAGCCCAGCATGATCGCTTCCGATGTGTACTCGCATGGCGAAATACTCTCACGCACACTGCTACAAAACGAAAGACCCGCCACTAATTTCTTAGTAGCGGGTCTTTCTACCCGTAAGGAGGAGGTACGAATGTTTAGCTTGTTGGTGTTCCTAGCGGAGCTGGCGCTGCCTTAGGTCCACCACGTCCACTCTTGCCCTTTAGTGAGCTAATTTCTTGCGTCACGTGTGCAACGAGATTAGCTTTCAATGATTCGGCTTGAGCAGTCGTGATTTTTCCTGCAGCAACTTTTGAATCGATTCTCTTTGAATGTTCTGCAACGAGAGCTGCAATTAATGCATCTTTCTTATCACCAGCGATTGCAGCAAGAGTTTCTCCTGCCTTCAATCGCGACTGAATTGTCGCTGAATCAATTCCAAGTATTGAAGAAATCAATGCATCCATTTCTGCACGATTTGGTCCACCGTCCTTTGAAGGACGGTTTGCTTTTGCAGTTTCAGCAGCGCTCAACACGGCTGCCTTAATTGCATCTGCTTGTACCTGAGTAATAGTTCCCTTGGTTACTAAGCCGGACAAGATGCCATTTAGCGCTGCAGCTGGTCCGCCCAAACTGCGTGCATTAACACCTGGTTGCGAAACTTTTGTCACTGATTTAGTCACAACGGTTCGCGTTGATTTCGTTGCGGCATTAGCCGATCCGAAACCTCCAGCAGAAAGTGCAACCGTTGTTAGTACAACAGTTGCAATTGTTCTTTTTGACATTGACTGTCCCTTCGTCCCGTAAGAACTTTCATTAATAGCCCCACGCCATTAACTAGTCGTAATAAACCCCCTCACCTACAGAAAGGAAGGCGAGAATCCTGTGCGCTCTATGTGAATATTTCCCGCTCCTTGCGAGCGCAGTCACACTCGCAGCGTAGGGCTAGACCTATTCCTGTGAGCCATTGCAAGGGCGCACACTGAAGGTAACCAATTAGGAGCCTTCCCATGAAGAACCAACGTTTTTACTTTCGCCTCATTTCGATCTTTTGTGCACTCTCACTTTTCGCTGTTCAGCCAGGTTTTGCAGCCACGAAATCCGTCACCAAATTAAAGTCTGCAGGCAGAACAGCGAATTCAATTCCGAACACAATTCTCAATGGAGTTAAAGCGCCACTTAAATCAATCGGTATAAATGGTGATTTCTATATTGATACAAAGAATCTGAACATCTATGGCCCAAAGAAAAATGATGCGTGGCCACTTCCAATTTCATTGCGTGGCACTGCAGGAACCGATGGTAAATCCGGCACACCAGGTGTTGCAGGAACAGATGGCAAAACAATCACAAATACTTCAACAGTTGCAGGTACAGCAGGTGCAACAGGTAGTGCTGGCGTTGCAGGTGCAACAGGCGCAAGCGGTGCAGCAGGAGAAACAGGTGCAGCGGGTGCATCTGGCAGTGCTGGTCCAGCGGGACCTCCTGGACCGGCAGGAAGTACTGGTGCGACTGGAGCTGCGGGTGCGTCTGGATCACTTGGCGTCGTAGTTTCAGATTTAACTCCGTGGACTATTTCAACTGCGACTCCGGGTACAGGAACGATTGTTTCAGCACTCCCGTTATTGGCAGCAAACAAGAAGTACTTGTTTACGATAATGATTAATGCAACTCGCGGCAGATATCCTGGTGAAATTAAAGGGACTATCGCCCTTAATTCAGGTTTAGATGGACTACGAAGTTCATCAATAACAAGTTACTTAACTACTAATGCTGCTGGCACAGTCCAAACAAGCGCAATTATGTTTCACGGAACAATTTCGGTTGGAGTAGATGTTGATTCAATTAAGTTAACCGTGCTCGACGTAGTCGGCCATTCTGTAACTGATCCAATTAGTTTCACTGGAATTACGTGGTTAACCGAAGTTGGTTCCATTACTTAATAAAACTATGGAGCGGGTGACCGGGATCGAACCGGCATGGCCAGCTTGGAAGGCTGGGGCTCTACCATTGAGCTACACCCGCATTTTTGATGCAGTTTTTGTGCTGGGCTTAGATTACCTCTGCCGCAGTACGGTTATCGAATCGGGGCTAACGCTATCGCCTCGGTTAGCGAGGGCGAAAATCTCGTCTAGACTCACCACTTGCGCCTCGGGGCGTAGCGTAGTGGCTAGCGCGCCTGCTTTGGGAGCAGGAGATCGGGAGTTCGAATCTCCCCGCCCCGACCATACTTTTTAACTTACTTATATAACTTATATAAAAGGAGTACTTCGTGAAGAGCACGGTAGAAACACTTTCTCCAACCCGTGTTCGTTTAGATATCGAAGTTCCTTATTCAGAGCTCACACAACATGTTTCTGATGCATATAAGAAAGTAGCTTCACAAGTAAACATTCCTGGATTCCGTAAGGGAAAAATTCCAGCAGCGATGATTGATCAACGCGTCGGACGTGGAACTGTTTTGGATGAAGCGATTAATTCAGCTCTGCCTGAGTTTTACAGCAAGGCAGCTCGTGAGCACACAGTTCTAGTTATTGGGCGTCCAACTGTCGATGTTAAAGAGTTTGTAGATAACGAAAAATTGGTTTTCACCGTTGAAGTAGACGTTCGTCCAGAAGTTAAGTTGCCTGATTTTTCTAAGATTGAAATCAAGGTAGATAACGTAGTCGTGACAGACTCAGATATCACTGAGCAAATAGACGAGCTCCGCGCTCGCTTTGGAACTCTTAACACTGTTGAGCGTGCAATCAAGAGTGGTGACTTCGCAACGCTAGATCTATTGGCTCGCATTAATGGCGAAGAAGTAGATGGTGGCGCAGCGTCAGACATTTCTTACGAAGTTGGATCAAACCGAATGATCGATGGTTTAGATGACGTACTCGTTGGAATGAGTGCGGGGGATAAGAAAGATTTTGAGACACAACTAGTAGGACAAGCCGAGGGCGAAAAAGGCGTTGTAGAAGTTGTAGTTAAAGTTGTTAAAGAGCGCGAATTGCCTGCGATGGATGATGCGTTTGCAAAGCTTGCATCTGAGTTCGATACGTTGGATGAGTTGAAGGCAGATTTTGCTACTCGTTTAGAGCGTGTGAAGAAGATGGAACAAGGCGCGCAGGCTCGTGATTTGCTCGTTGAAAAATTATTGGCAGAAACCGAGATTCCTGTGCCTGATCTTCTCGTGGACGAAGAAGTAAATGATCATTTATCTGGTGAAGGTCGCTTAGAAGATGCAGAGCACCGCGCAGAAGTAGATGGACAAGTTCGTTCATCGCTTAAGTCCGATTTTCTACTTGATGCAATTGTTAAGGCCGAAGAAGTTCAAGTAACGGAAGTAGAACTCACCGAATACTTGGTGCGTACTTCACAGCGTTACGGAATGGCTCCAGAACAATTTGCACAAGAACTACAAAAAGCTGGGCAGATTCAACAACTTGTGGCAGAAGTAGCACGCGCTAAAGCTCTCGCAGGAGTTCTCTCACGCATTTCTATTAAGGATGCATCAGGTGCTGCTGTGGATCTCGAAGCCCTTGCTCCAAAGCCTGCAGCATCTCCAGTACAGGAATAATCTCTGCGCCCTGAGCGAACATGGGCGCTTTCACGCTCTTAATCGCACAAATTGGGAAGCATTTCTGTGCTGACATTGTTAAGGTCACTACATTAGAAATTTATATCAGGAGGACTTCACGTGGAGCAGATGAACCCGCAATCATTGCCCGTAGTTGCGCAAGCATCACCGGCATCAATGGGTGGACTAGACGAACAGGTTTATAGCCGCTTGCTCCGTGAGCGAATCATTTTTCTTGCAGGTCAAGTTGAAGACAACATGGCTAATGCAATTTGTGCGCAGATTCTTTTACTTGCTGCCGAAGATTCAGAGAAAGATATTTACCTTTACATCAACTCACCTGGTGGATCCATCACTGCAGGTATGGCGATTTATGACACGATGCAATACGTAAAAAATGATGTTGCAACAGTTGCAATGGGAATGGCTGCATCAATGGGCCAATTCTTGCTAACTGCTGGCGCACCTGGAAAACGTTATGCACTTCCAAATGCGCGCATCTTGATGCACCAACCACTCGGTGGCATCGGCGGAACTGCAACGGATATTCGAATTCAAGCCGAGAACATGGCTGCAATTAAGAAAAAGATGGCCGAACTCATCGCACACCACACAGGCCAAAGCGTTGAGAAAATTACTGCAGATTCAGATCGTGATCGCTGGTTCACAGCAGATGAAGCAAAGGAATACGGCTTCGTAGATCAGATTGCACAATCAGAGGGTCAGGTTTCAGGCAACGGAGGAAAAGCGAAATGATGAATAACACCCCAGAAATCACAAACCGCTACGTTCTTCCAACCATTGAAGAAAAAACTGCTTATGGTTACAAGCGCCTAGACCCATACACAAAGTTATTTGAAGAGCGCATTATTTTCCTTGGCCAACCAATCGATGACACCGTTGCAAACGATGTTATGGCACAGCTATTGACGCTTGAATCAATGGATCCTGATCGCGACATCATGATTTACATCAACTCACCTGGTGGATCATTTACTGCGCTCACAGCAATTTATGACACGATGCAATTTGTTCGCCCAGATGTCATGACAATTTGTCTCGGACAAGCAGCATCAGCTGCAGCCGTTCTTCTTGCAGGCGGTGCTAAGGGCAAGCGTTACGCACTAGAGAATTCACGAATCATGATTCACCAACCATCATCTGAAGGTGGCGGTCAGGCATCTGATATCGAAATCCAAGCACGCGAAATTCTGCGCATGCGCACACTTCTTGAAGAGTTAATCTCTCGTCACTCAACTCGTTCTCCTGCCGAAATCGCAGCCGACATCGAGCGCGACAAGATCCTAACTTCAGCAGAAGCTGTCGAGTACGGACTAATCGATCAAGTTCTAGCTAGCCGTAAAGCAAAGGCTAAGTAAGAACTTTTTCGCTTAATTATTCTCTCGGCGAACAACGCAAGCCTTCTTCATCCCGCATATTCGCACGCATTCAATCTATTCTTATTGACTAGAAGTTCCCGAAAATTTCCCCCATCGGGAACAAAGGAGTGAGATGACACGCATCGGCGAGACTAGCGATCTGCTGAAATGTTCCTTCTGCGGTAAAACACAGAAGCAAGTCAAGAAATTAATTGCCGGTCCTGGTGTCTACATCTGCGACGAGTGCATCGAACTCTGTAACGAAATCATTATCGAAGAGCTTGCAGAAGCTGGAACACTCGGATTAACCGAACTTCCAAAGCCTGCTGAAATTTTTGATTTCTTGGATCAATACGTAATTGGACAAGACCGCGCAAAGAAATCTCTTTCAGTTGCCGTCTATAACCATTACAAGCGCGTTCAATCAGGGGATACAAAACGCGAAGATTCAATCGAATTAGCGAAGAGCAATATTTTGCTACTTGGACCAACAGGTTGCGGCAAAACTCTTATGGCACAAACTCTTGCTCGCATGCTTAATGTTCCATTTGCAATTGCAGATGCGACCGCTCTTACAGAAGCTGGCTACGTCGGCGAAGACGTCGAAAACATTTTGCTTAAGCTTTTACAAGCTGCAGATTACGATGTGAAAAAGGCTGAAACTGGAATCATTTACATCGATGAAATCGATAAGGTTGCACGCAAATCTGAAAACCCATCGATTACTCGCGACGTTTCTGGAGAAGGTGTTCAGCAGGCACTTCTAAAAATCCTAGAAGGCACTGTTGCATCTGTTCCACCACAAGGTGGACGTAAACACCCACACCAAGAATTTATCCAAATTGATACAACAAATGTTCTATTCATTGTGGGCGGCGCATTTGCTGGCCTTGAAAAGATTATCGAAAGCCGCAGCGGATCTGCAGGTGTTGGATTTAATGCAACGCTTCAAAGTGAAGCAGAGAAAAACCGTCGCGATATTTTCGCCGATGTAATGCCAGAGGATTTATTGAAGTTCGGAATGATCCCCGAATTCATCGGCCGTCTTCCTGTCATCACAAGTGTTGAGAACTTAGATAAGCCAGCGTTGATGCAAATTCTGACAGAGCCAAAGAACGCTCTCGTAAAGCAATATCAACGTCTCTTTGATATTGATGATGTCGAATTAGAAATTACACCAGAAGCACTCGATGCAATTGCTGAGCTTGCTTTGAAGCGTGGAACAGGTGCTCGTGGACTTCGCGCAATTCTTGAAAGCGTTCTACTTGGTGTGATGTATGACGTGCCAAGTCGCGCAGATATTGCAAAGGTGATTTTGACTCACGAATGCATCAATGATGGCGGTGCTCCAACTTTGATTCCTCGCACAGGAGATATTCCAAAGCGGGGTGCACGTCGCGATAAAGGTCAAGAAGAGAAGAGCGCATAATCTAGACTGCTCCACATGAGTCAGTCAGACCGCGAACTCGCATCGACCTTTGTACCGGCCGATATCGAAGCTCCACTCTATGAAAAGTGGATGAAGGCTGGCTATTTCACAGCAGATGCAAAATCTGAAAAACCTCCGTACACAATTGTTATTCCACCACCGAACGTAACTGGCGTTTTGCACATTGGTCACGCACTCGATCACACATTGCAGGATGCACTCATTCGCATGAAGCGGATGAAAGGTTTTGAGGCGCTCTGGTTACCCGGAATGGATCACGCAGGTATTGCGACACAAAATGTTGTCGAAAAACAATTAGCAGCAGAAGGAAAATCACGGCACGATCTTGGGCGCGAAGAATTCGTTAAGAAAGTGTGGCAGTGGAAAGCAGAATCTGGTGGAGCAATTCTCGGTCAGATGAAACGACTAGGCGACAGCGTTGACTGGTCTCGCGAAGCTTTTACGATGGATGAGAACTTATCCAAAGCAGTACTTACTATTTTTAAGAAACTCTACGATGCAGATTTGATTTATCGCGCTGAAAGAATCATCAATTGGTGCCCACGTTGTTTAACGGCGCTTTCAGATATCGAAGTAGAACACCAAGATATCGATGGCGAGTTTGTGCAAATCACCTATGGCGAACCAGGTGAGACACAAATAAGCATTGCTACAACAAGACCAGAAACAATGCTCGGAGATGGTGCGGTTGCAGTTAACCCAGATGATCCGCGCTATAAAGATTTGGTTGGCAAGCAAGTAAAGCTTCCTTATGTCAACAGAATGATCCCAATCATTGCTGATGAACTAGTTGATCCTGAGTTTGGTACAGGTGCTGTAAAAGTGACTGCAGCTCATGATCCAAATGACTTTGAAATGGCTATGCGCCATAACGTTCCGATGGTTGTCATCATGAACGAGCATGGTGTTATGTCCGGAACAAATACACAGTTTGATGGAATGGATCGCTTCGAAGCACGCAAGGCTGTAGTCGAACAGTTGCGCAAAGATGGTCGAATTGGTTGGGAAAAACGTCCTTATTCACACTCAGTTGGACATTGCCAACGTTGCGCAACAATTGTTGAACCACGTTTATCTCTTCAATGGTTTGTAAAGGTTGCTCCACTTGCAAAAGCTGCGGCAGATGCAGTTCGTGATGGCCGAGTAAAGATCGAACCAAAAGAAATGGAACCACGTTATTTCGAATGGGTAGATAACATGCACGATTGGTGCATCTCAAGGCAGTTGTGGTGGGGTCACAGAATTCCTGTTTGGTATGGACCAAATGGTGAAGTACTTGTTGTCGGTGCAGATGAAAAAGCTCCAGATGGATACACGCAAGATCCAGATGTTTTAGATACATGGTTCTCATCTGCGCTCTGGCCATTTTCAACTCTTGGTTGGCCAGCAGATAGTGATGATCTCAAGAAGTTCTATCCAACGAGTGTTCTAGTAACAGGTTATGACATTCTCTTTTTCTGGGTAGCCCGAATGATGCTCTTTGGTTTGTTTGCAATGGATGGCAAGCAGCCATTTCATACGATTGCATTGCACGGATTAGTTCGCGATCAATTTGGTAAAAAGATGTCTAAGAGTCGTGGAAACACTATTGATCCAATCGAATTCATGGATAAATACGGCACAGATGCGCTTCGCTTCACATTGGCTCGTGGTGCTAATCCAGGAAAAGATCAAGCACTTGCCGAAGATTGGGTCGGTGGTTCTAGAAACTTTGCCACCAAACTGTGGAATGCAACGCGATTTGCCATGATGAATGGCGCAACAATTGATGGAGAACTTCCACCAACCGCATCGCTCAACGGAATTGATAAGTGGATTCTTTCAAGGCTTTCAGAAACTATCTCCGAAGTTGATTCACTCCTTGAGTCATACGAGTTTGCTCGAGCCTGTGATCGTGTTTATCACTTTGCTTGGGATGATCTCTGCGATTGGTATCTCGAACTTTCAAAAGAGAGCTTTGCATCGGGCGATGCTAAGAACTCCCAACGAGTACTGGGTTATGTCCTAGATCAATTACTGCGCTTAATGCATCCGTTTATGCCATTTATTACTGAACAACTCTGGACAACTCTAACCGGGGGAGAGTCATTAGTAATTGCAAAATGGCCACAAGCGAATGCAGATCATCTTGATCAGAGCAGCCACAAAATCATCGCAAACATTCAAGAAGTAATCACCGAAGTGCGTCGATTTAGAAATGATCAAGGAATTAAAACTTCAGCAAAGATTCCAGGACGCTTCGTTGCACCTGCAGAGTTTGCTCCATACGAAAGTGCGATGCGTTTTGTTCTAAAGCTTGAAGCATCTGATTTCACTCCAAGTGCGAATCTTCAAATAGGTTCCGTTAAAGCTGAATTTGATTTAACTGGCACAATCGATGTCGCAGCCGAACGCGCACGACTAACTAAAGATTTGGCCACAGCAAAGAAAGATCTTGAAACTGCAAATGTAAAACTCAACAACCAAGGCTTTATGGCTAAAGCACCCGCCGAAGTTGTTGTTGAAATCAAAGAGCGTCTGGCCAAGACAAGTGCAGATATTGAACGTATCTCTTCACAACTTAACTCATTACCGGCCCAATAATTAATGAGCGCAGACGATAACGCACGTGTAGATGCAATCGAGCAGGCACTGCTTGCCAGATGGCCCGAAACTCGAATCTCTCCAACACTCGACCGAATTTCTGCTCTCACCGACATTCTCGGTTCGCCACAGCTCACGTATCCAACAATTCATGTGGGTGGAACTAATGGAAAGACCACTACATCTCGAATGATTGATTCGCTTCTATTTGAAATGGGATTACGCACGGGACGTTTTACTAGTCCGCATCTTGAAAGTTTCTTGGAAAGAATCTCGATTAATGGTGCATCTATTGATCCAAAGGCAGCGATATTTGCCTATAACGATCTCGCCCCCTATCTAGATTTAATGGATACAAAGTTTGAACATCCGATTTCATTCTTTGAAGCAATAACGGCAATGGCTTTTGTGGCATTCGCAGAACACCCTATTGATATTGGAATTATTGAAGTGGGCATGGGCGGGCAATGGGATGCAACAAATGTAGTTGACGCAGACGTATCCGTGATTATGCCTATTGGCTTTGATCACATGGAATACCTTGGAAACACCCTGACTGAAATTGCTCAAACTAAAGCGGGAATCATTAAAGCCGGTGGATTCATTGTTATGGCAGAACAAAAGCCTGAGTCAGCTAAAGAGTTATTGCGCAAAGCCGCTGAGGTAGAAGCAGACATTGCACGAGAGGGAATCGAATACTCATTGGATTCGCGTGCAATCGCCGTGGGTGGTCAAATGATTTCCATTAATGGTTTAAATGAAAAGTATGATGAAATTTTCTTGCCACTTCATGGACGACACCAAGCAACCAATGCTGCTTCAGCCCTGGTTGCTGTTGAAGCATTCTTTGGCGAACAAGGGTTAGATCCTGATGCTGTTCGTGCGGGTTTTGCAAATGTAAAGTCGCCAGGTCGATGCGAAGTCGTGCACCGAGATCCAACAGTTATTTTGGATGCCGCGCATAATCCGCATGGCGCACAAGCACTTGCCCAGACCTTGGCATCCGAATTTACATTCGATGACACCATTGGAGTCGTCGGTATTTTCGGAGACAAAGATGCGCAAGGAATCCTCGAATCACTCGAGCCAATCTTGAATTCAATAATTGTTACTGCAAGCTCATCTACTCGAGCGATGCCAGTAAAGGATTTGGAGTCTCTGGCTAGAAAAATCTTTGGGGCAGATCGAGTCTTTAGCAACGACACCCTAGAAGGTGCCCTCAAGCGAGCAATCGATGATGCCAAACGCCCATTGAGCGATGACAGTGTTGGAATCGTCGTGACCGGTTCAGTTGTCACGGTCGGAGAAGCACGGACTATTCTGCGTAGATTATTTTCAAAAGAAGATTAAGATTTAACCATGCGAATGTTGGCTTCATCGGTTCTAGTTATGGAATCTTTCGTTATGGGTTTTGCATTATTGCTTGCAATGAAAGATCACTCATCCTCAGTTTTAATTGTTGGCGGCGTCATTGCTATTTCATGTTTGCTTGCACCAGGATTTCTTAAGACAAAGTTCGGCTGGGTTCTTGGTTGGATTTTGCAAGTAGCGATGCTCGCCTATGGCTTTGCAGTCACATCAATGTTTCTGGTGGGGGCGATTTTCTTGGGGTTATGGATTGCCGCGATTATTGTGGGCAAAAAGGGCGAAGCCGCCCGAGCAGCCCTGCTGGCAGCGGGTCCTCCAAATGCCTAATAGACTGGGCGTGTGAGTTCCGAGAAAACCTTAATCCTGGTCAAGCCCGATGGCGTTCGTCGCGGTCTTGTCGGAGAAGTTATTTCTAGGATAGAAAAAAAAGGTTATTCAGTTACTGCTCTTCGCATGTTGCAAGCAGATCGTGCACTACTTGAAAAACATTATGAAGAGCACAAGGGCAAACCTTTTTACGAACCACTTCTTGAGTTCATGACTTCAGGTCCCATTGTTGCAATGATTGCCGAAGGAAATCGCGTAATTGAGGGATTTCGTTCACTTGCAGGTGCAACTGATCCAACTGTTGCAGCACCAGGAACAATTCGTGGAGATCTTGCACGAGATCAAGGAACCAAAGTTGTACAGAACATTGTTCACGGATCTGATTCACCTGAATCAGCAGCTCGTGAAATAGCTATTTTCTTTGAAGGGAAATAAATGAGTAACAAAATGTCATTCATCGGCCGTGATATGGCTGTGGACCTAGGAACTGCTAACACGTTGGTATATGTGCGCGGTCGTGGCATTGTTCTCAACGAGCCAAGCGTTGTTGCGGTTAACCAAGACACTGGTGGGATTCTGGCCGTTGGTCTTGAAGCAAAGAAAATGATTGGTCGTACTCCAGGAAACATCGTTGCAATTCGTCCACTAAAAGATGGTGTGATTGCAGACTTTGATACAACAGAGCGAATGTTGCGCTATTTCATCCAGAAAGTGCACCGCCGTCGTTATTTAGCTAAGCCTCGTATTGTTGTCTGCGTTCCATCAGGTATTACTGGTGTAGAACAGCGCGCAGTTAAAGATGCTGGATACGCAGCCGGTGCTCGTAAGGTTTACATCATTGAAGAACCAATGGCAGCAGCAATTGGTGCAGGTCTACCAATCCACGAACCAACCGGAAACATGGTTGTAGACATCGGTGGCGGAACAACAGAAGTTGCTGTTATTTCACTGGGTGGAATTGTTACTTCACTATCGATTCGTGTCGGTGGAGATGAGTTAGATCAATCAATTATTAACTGGGTAAAGCGCGAATTCTCTTTGCTTCTAGGAGAGCGCACAGCAGAAGAAATTAAGATGGCTATTGGTTCTGCTTATCCACTTCCAGGTGAAAACGATGCTGAAATTCGCGGTCGTGACCTTGCAACAGGTCTTCCAAAGACAATCGTTGTATCGGCTGCCGAGATCCGCAAAGCACTCGAAGAACCAGTAAATGCAATTATTAACGCTGTTAAGAGCACTCTCGATAAGTGTCCACCAGAACTTGCAAGTGATCTTATGGATCGCGGAATAGTTCTTACAGGCGGCGGAGCACTTCTTAAGGGACTCGATGAGCGCTTGCGTAAAGAAACTGGAATGCCAATTCACGTTGCAGAGCGCCCGCTCGATGCAGTTGTTGAAGGTTCCGGAAAATGTATTGAAGAGTTCGAAGCCCTTGAAAAGGTTTTGATCTCTGAGCCTCGTCGATAGGTAATTAGTAGATGCGTTATGGCGGCGAAGGACGCTCTCGCCTCCTACTCATCATTCTTATTGTCACATCTTTACTATTAATTACCCTTGATCTTCGCGGTGTAAAAATTCTTGATGGTGTTCGAAGCGGCACGCAGAATGTTCTCTCTCCTTTCCAAAAAGCTGGATCAACTGTCGTTTCGCCCTTTCGCAATTTCTTTGGTGATGTCACCAATCTTGGACAAACCCGAAGCGAAATAGAAAAACTTAAAGAAGAGAATGCAAAGTTGCGCAATGAGCTTCTTCAACGAAAAAGTGCTGATGCTGAATTAGAACAACTTAAGTCGGTGCTCGACCTTGCAGGAAGAGCAGGATATAAAGTCTTGGCTACACGTGTTATTTCCCAAGGTGCCAGCACGAGTTTTTCTCAATCAATTACCATCGATGCAGGATCCACTTCAGGAGTTCGCCAGAATATGACTGTTGTATCTGGTGAAGGACTTGTTGGAGTTGTGAAGGAGTCATACCTCAATTCGGCCCTCGTTATGTTGGCAACGGATCCAGACTTCAAAGTTGGCGTGAGAATTGCCGGAACTCAGCAAATTGGAATCCTCTCAGGTCGCGGATCAAAGCGAGCAGAATTGCAATTATTAGATAATCAACAAATCGTAAAAGTTGGTGATGTTTTGTTGGCACGTGGAAGTACGAACAATCGTCCATTCGTTCCAGGAATTCCCGTAGGAGTAATTAGCGCAGTAGATAACACAGCAGGATCAATTGCTCAGACTGCAACGGTAATGCTCTATCCCAATTTCTCAGCCCTCGGTGTTGTCAGCGTTGTGCTGAGTGCAGGTAAGAACAATCCAGGTGATGCACTCATTCCTGCTGCACCACAACCAACGCCTGTGCCAACTGTCACAATTTATGCAACACCATCACCTTCGGCGAGTGCGAAGTAGTCTCTAGATGCTGGCCAGGCAGTTTTCAATTTCATCACTTATTTTTCTCTTAATTTTTTTGATTCAAGAGAGCGTCATCAATCAATTGCGACTACCGGGTGGGGGATTCTCACTTCCCTTGTTAATCGCATTAACGTGGGCAGCACTTAGTACTCCAACTGTCGGTGCACTAACCGGATTCATCTCTGGATTTTTAATGGATCTATCCCAAAGTTCTAACGGAGCGATGGGCCACTGGACATTGCTTATGATTCTTGCCTGCTACGCGGTTGCATTCTTAGGGTTTGGAAATGACAACGTACGTGGAAACCCAATTACGAATGTTCTTCTTGTATCCGCTGCATCTGTACTTACTCTCATCGCATTCGTAATCACTGGATTTCTTCTCGGAGTATCAGTCGGAAGTTTTTCTCGAGTTCTTATAACAATTGCTGGAAATGGAATCTGGGCACTTCTTGTAACGCCTTTGATTCTTCCGATCATCACGCGAATGCACCGCTCGTTATTTGGTAATCAGGCCCATATATGAATCAGCGCGTTCGTTTAAGTCTTTTGGTTGTACAGATATTCGTACTCACATTGATGATTGCACTACTTGGCCGACTCTTTTACTTACAGGTTGCAG
>CAZNWM010000006.1:10709-14157 GCA_964576975.1 uncultured Candidatus Planktophila sp. | reverse complement strand
GGAATCCCATTGGCGCTAAATCGCGTGGGCCTTGCAATCACCGTTGATCGAATCACACTGGATACGCAACCGGATAAAGGCGCAAGCGTTTTGTTGAAAGTTTCAAATTTGCTTGGCTTGTCATACACAGATGTTTATCGCTCTACTCGCCTCTGTGGCGAACTACCTAAAAATGATAAAGCAGGATGTTGGACTGGTTCTAGATATCAACCAATTCCGATTACAAAAGAAGCTGACCCTGAGATTGCGCTACAAATTGTTGAACGAACAAGTGAGTATCCAGGAATTGGTGCTACACCAGTAGCTCTTCGAAATTATCCCGGCTATGCAGGTGTTAATGCTGCACACGAATTGGGTTATGTGGGACCAGTAACAGAAGAAGATTTATCTGGTGTTAATGGCCGCTCGTATTACCGCAGCGAAACCATTGGAAAAACTGGACTTGAATTTCAATATGACTCGTACCTGCGTGGAACACCAGGAATTAGAACAGTTATTGTTGATCGCAAAGAATCCATCACACGCGAAAGTCAGAACACGCAACCAATAGGCGGAAATCACCTAGTAACAAGTTTGGATGTTCGCTTACAAGCCGGCGTTGAAAAAGCACTGGCTGATGCAGTTGGTAGAGCAAGAGCTAGTGGATATCCAGGGGATTCAGGCGCTGCTGTTGTTATGGATATTCGAAATGGACAAATTTTGGCGATGGCTTCATATCCAACTTATGATCCAAATGCGTGGGAAAAGGGTTTATCCGTTAAAGATGCCAAAGCACTTTTTAGTGAAAAAAATAATGTGCCGGCTTTATCTAGACCAATGCAAGGTTTATTCGCTCCAGCATCAACTTTTAAAGCAGTCTCACTAGTTGCAGCAGCAAATGCTGGATATAACCTCAATGCGACTTATGACTGTCCTTCTCAAACTCAGATTGGAACTCGAGCCTTCCAAAACTTTGAAAGCAAGGCACTCGGGCGTATGAATATGAAGAAAGCCATGGCGGTTTCTTGCGACACCATTTGGTATCAAATTGCATATGACGAGTGGGTTCGAGATGGTGGATTAAAGCCAAAATCAAACCCTAACGATTACTTCTTTAAGGCAGCAGAAGGATTTCAAATAAACAAGAAGACTGGAATTGATATGCCTTCTGAATCAGCAGGTCGCCTACCTAATCGAGAATGGCGTAAAGATTGGTATGAGCAGAACAAAGATTTCTACTGCAACTATAAAGATCGAGCCAAGAAGAACCAGCTGACAACTTTTCTGATCGAACTTGCACGCGAGAATTGCTTAGATGGCGACAAAATTCGTGCAGGTGATGCTGTTAACTTCTCAATCGGCCAAGGTGACACTGTCATCACACCTCTGAAGTTAACGCAGATGTATGCAGCTATTGCTAACGGTGGAAAGATATTGCGCCCAAGCATTGCAAAAGCAGTTGTTTCAACTGATGGAAAAGTTATAAAGAAAATCGAACCAGAACAACTTGGTACTTTGCCAGCAACACCAGCGACGCTTAAGTTCTTACAGCAATCTTTTCGAGAAGTTGTGACGGCTGGAACGGGAACTGGTGCCTTTGCAGGATTTCCAATAGCGGTCAGTGGTAAAACTGGAACCGCACAAGTCTTTGGTAGAAATGCAAATGGTTCTTTAAAGTCAGATACATCGTGGTTCGCATCCTTTGGTCCAACACAAAATCCACGATATGCAGTTGTCATGATGGTTAGCCAAGGTGGTTTTGGAGCATCCGTAAGCGGTGTGGGCGTTCGCAAAATTTATGAAACTTTATTTGGTGTGACCGGATCAAGAATTGATCCAGCAAAGGCTATATTTCCAGATGGAAAACCACCGGTGAAAATTCCAAAGATTTCACCCGCAACCAAGTTGAAGGAGGACTAATGAGTTCTCTGTCCACGCGCAGTATTTATCGCCGTAGATCTCGTGGTTCTGTTTTCGCAGGATTTGATCCGATTCTGACAGTTGCAGTCGCTGCTCTCTTGGTAATTGGAACATTACTTGTCTATGCAGCTACTCGCGATTGGTATGCCGCGAATGATTTAGATCCACAGTATTACTTGAAGCGCCATGTTCTCAATATTTTAATTGGCGTTCTACTTGCATGGGGAACAACAATTATTGATTACCGTTTATTGCGCGCTTACACTCCAATTCTCTGGGGGTTAGGAGTCTTGGGATTAATCATCGTATTGATTCCTGGACTTGGAGCGGAAATAAATGGCGCAAAAGCGTGGATTGCCTTGCCAGGCGGATTTCAGATTCAACCTGCAGAGTTAGCAAAGATTTCAATCATTGTTGGAATGTCAATGATTCTCTCCGAGCGCACGCACGACAGCGATGGACCAACCTCGCGTGATGTCTTGCAATCACTAGTTATTGCTGGAATTCCAGTTGCATTGATTCTTGCGCAACCTGACATGGGAACCGTGTTCATCATCAGTGCAGCAGTTGTCACAATCATTGCGATTTCTGGAGCTTCTTCTCGATGGGTGGTTGCTCTATTGCTCATTGCAATCATCGGAGCTTTTGGCGCAACCAAGGCGGGTGTGATTAATTCATATCAGGTAAATCGTTTGCAATCTTTCGTTAATCCAAATGCAGATATACAGGGAACTGGCTATCAGCTTCGCCAAGCACGCATCACAGTGGGATCTGGTGGACTATTTGGTACAGGTTTATTTGATGGACCACAAACAAGCGGACGATTTGTACCAGAGCAGCAAACTGACTTTATCTTTACAGTTGCAGGTGAACAGCTTGGATTTGTCGGAAGTGCTGGCATTGTTTTGCTGTACATAATTATTTTGATGCGTGCTTTTGCAATTGCCCGAAGAGCCAACGATCCATACGGAAGGCTCGTAGCAACTGGCGTCACTGCATGGTTCGCATTTCAAATCTTTGAAAATATTGGCATGACGCTCGGATTAATGCCAATGACTGGTGTTCCATTGCCATTTCTTTCATACGGTGGATCGAGCATGTTTGCAACGCTGATTGGATTTGGTTTGTTGCAAAATGTTCATGCAAGACATCGCGGATAATCAGGCAATTACGCTCAATTTGAGCCTTACTTGGGTTTAACCTCGACATCTGCCATACTTACACCACAGTTCAGCGCGGCTCGCGAGCACTTCGCGGTAAAGCCCAAGCGCGGACTCACAGAAGATTTGCTTGATGAGTTAGTACTTTTCGAAGTTCGAACCACTTCAAGCCAGAGCGCGTTTACATAAACGCATAGAGGATTTGGTGCCATGGCTATTGAGCCAAAAACGCCGCGCAAACGTGCGGCTAAGAAAGCTAGTTCAAAAAAATCAGATGCAATCGAGAGTTCTGACGCACCTGAAAGCAAGAGTGCGACAAAGAAAAAAGCCGCATCTATTCCCGTTCCAATGTTTCAAGCTGCACCAGTTGCAGAAAAAGCTGCGCGTCC
>CAZNWM010000006.1:0-10609 GCA_964576975.1 uncultured Candidatus Planktophila sp. | reverse complement strand
CGCGGAACAATAATTACAGACTCCGAATTTTTGGCACGTCGCGAGAATGTTGATCGTGAAATGGTTGTTCGCCAGATTGATGATCGCATCCAAATTGCTGTTATCGAAGACAAGGTAATGGTTGAGCATTACGTAAACCGCAATAGCAACGTCTCCTATGTCGGAAACGTTTATCTCGGACGCGTTCAAAACGTACTTCCTTCGATGGAAGCAGCATTCGTAGACATTGGTAAAGGTCGAAATGCTGTGTTGTATGCGGGAGAAGTAAATTGGGATGCTGCAGGTATCTCTGAATCTGAACCACGCAAAATTGAAATGGTTTTAAAAACTGGACAGCCAGTACTTGTTCAAGTGACAAAAGATCCAATTGGCCAAAAGGGCGCACGTTTAACTAGCCAAATTTCTCTTCCAGGTCGTTACGTTGTCTATGTTCCTGGCGGCGGAATGAGTGGCATTAGCCGAAGTCTTCCTGAGCAAGAGCGCAACCGTCTTAAGGCAATCCTTAAAGATTTAATTCCTGAAGGTGCCGGCGTAATTGTGCGTACAGCTGCCGAAGGTGCAAGTGAAGAAGAAATCACAAGCGATGTAGCTCGCTTGAAATCTCAATGGGAAGATATTTATCAGAAATCTGAGAATCCAAACTTCCACGCACCTGCTGCTCTTTATTCCGAACCAGATCTTGCAGTGCGAGTTATTCGCGATATCTTCAACGAAGACTTCCGCAAGCTCACTGTTCAAGGCAGTCAGGCGTATGAAGAAATCAGTAACTACCTCGGATTTATTGCTCCAGAGTTAGTTTCTAAATTAGAAAAATACACCGGAACCGGAGATTTATTTGCCGAGTATCGCGTTGAAGAACAGTTGTCCAAGGCCTTTGATCGCAAGGTGTACCTGCCTTCAGGTGGATCACTTGTTATCGATCGCACTGAAGCAATGATTGTTATCGACGTTAACACAGGTAAATTCATCGGTAAGGGTGGAAACCTCGAAGAGACAGTTACTAAAAATAACCTTGAAGCGGCAGAGGAAATCGCTCGCCAACTTCGCCTTCGCGACTTAGGTGGAATCGTTGTAATTGACTTCATCGACATGATTCTCGAATCAAACCGCGAAGCTGTTCTGCGCAGACTTGTTGAATGTCTTGGACGCGATCGCACAAAGCACCAAGTCGCAGAAGTTACATCTCTCGGTCTAGTTCAGATGACTCGTAAGCGCGTTGGTCAAGGTCTTATCGAAGCGTTCTCAACAACGTGTGATTCATGTTCTGGTCGCGGAATTCATATTCACACAGAGCCTGTAAAGATGAAGGCGCCAATGCCACAAGTTAATTCACAATCTGCAAGCCATGAAGATGTTGAAGAGTCTGCAGCAACTGCTCATGAATTTATCGAAGTACAAAATGATGATTCAGTAGCACCAGAAGTGAAGAAGGATTCAAAGATCGGTGGCCGCAAACGCCGCCGAGCCGTGAGCACCGGAGTCCTCACTCCTGGCGCTGCCGAATGAGCATAAATCCCGACTCAGTTTGACCCATGGGTGCGGTTCTCCGTACCCTTAGCGCCTGCCCGATTCGCACAATGTGCGGACCAGGCCTTACGAAGTGGAGTAGTTACGTGTACGCAATCGTGAAAGCTGGCGGACGCCAGGAGAAAGTCACTGTTGGAGAGACAATTCTTGTCGATCACCTTGATAGCAAGAGTGGTTCAACAGTTTCATTTTCTGCCGTTCTAGTTGTCGATGGCGCAACTGTTACTTCAGACCCAAAGGCACTCTCTTCTGTCAAAGTAACTGGCGAAGTTATTGATGACGTTAAGGGTCCAAAAATCGATATTTTGCGTTACAAGAACAAGACCGGTTACCGCCGTCGTCAAGGTTTTCGTGCGCAACATACTCGCGTAAAAATTACAGCAATTAACATCTAACCGGACCGTCAATAGGAGTTGAGCAATGGCAAGTAAAAAGGGTGTCTCCTCGACACGTAACGGTCGCGACTCAAACGCGCAGTACCTCGGTATTAAGCGCTTCGGTGGTCAAGTTGTTAACAGCGGCGAAATTCTTGTTCGCCAACGCGGAACAAAGTTTCACCCGGGTGCAAATGTTGGTCGTGGCAAAGATGACACTCTCTTCGCTCTAGCAGCAGGTGCAGTTGAATTCGGTCGCGCTCGCGGACGCAACGTAGTGAATGTGGTTCCAGTAGCTTAATTTTCGGTTCTTACGAAAGAGCGAGCCGCGTTCATGTGCGGCTCGCTTTTTTATTTCACTACCAAATAACAAATAGATTCATGAGAGGAGAACGCTGATGACAACATTTGTCGATCGCGTAACTCTCTATGCCACTGCAGGAAAAGGTGGCGACGGATGTGTCTCAGTAAAGCGCGAAAAATTTAAGCCACTCGGCGGACCAGATGGCGGAAATGGCGGACGCGGGGGAGACGTAATTTTGGTTGTGGATCCAAATGTCACAACACTTTTGGACTTTCATCACTCGCCACATCGCAAAGCAACATCTGGTCACCAAGGTTATGGCGATCGTAAAGATGGCGTCTTTGGAGAAGATTTAGTTTTAGGTGTTCCAAATGGAACAGTTATTTATGACAATCAAGGTGTGATGCTTGCCGATTTAGTTGGTATCGGAACAACTTTTATTGCAGCTCAAGGCGGACATGGTGGTTTAGGAAATTTAGCTCTTTCATCATCCAAACGTCGAGCACCAGGATTCGCTTTACTTGGCGAACCAGGTGAAGAACGCACACTTGTTCTCGAACTCAAATCAGTTGCAGATATTGCATTAGTTGGATTTCCTAGCGCAGGAAAGTCCTCATTGATTGCAGCAATTTCTGCCGCTCGTCCAAAGATTGCTGATTATCCATTCACCACTCTCGTTCCAAACCTTGGTGTTGTCCAAGCTGGTGACACTCGATTTACTGTTGCAGATGTTCCAGGGTTAATTCCTGGCGCAAGTCAAGGAAAAGGCTTAGGTCTCGAATTTTTGCGCCACGTAGAACGATGTGTAGCACTTGTGCATGTCTTAGATTGCGGAACATTGGAGACAGATCGAAATCCAATTGTTGATCTAGAAGTTATTGAAAATGAGTTAGCAATCTATGGTGGGCTTGAAGATCGCACACGCATCGTCGCTCTTAACAAGATTGATTTACCTGACGGTAAAGCGATGGCTGACATGGTTGCGCAAACTCTCCGCGATAAAGGCTATGACGTTTATTTAGTCTCTGCTGCTTCACGTGAAGGACTTACTGAACTGACGTATGCAATGGCGCGTTTAATCCAAAAGGCGCGCCTCGAAGCAAAAACCGAAGAGCGAACTCGCATTATTTTGCGCCCAATACCAGTTGATGATTCAGGATTCACGGTTAAGGCCAATGCTGATGGTTCATTTACTGTGCGCGGAAACAAAGTTGTTCGTTGGGTTCGCCAGACGAACTTTAAGAATGCTGAAGCAATTGGTTACCTTGCAGATCGCCTTGCACAGTTGGGAGTTGAAAAAGAGTTGTACAAGCAAGGAGCTGTTGCAGGAAGCGAAGTTCGAATTGGTTCTGGAGATAATGAAGTTATCTTCGATTGGGAACCAACTATCGAAGCTGGCGCTGAACAATTGGCTGGACACTTGCATCGTCGCGGTGAGGATTCACGTCTTGATTCGACGTGGAAACCAGAGCGTGAAATCAATGTGCTCAGCGATGATGAAATTGCCCGTCAATGGGAATACAACGTGAGTGACCCACATTCGCCTAAACTTGTGGAAGTGGACGCCACTGATGAAGAGGGTGAGCAATGAGTCGCAAAGCGGTAACTAGCGCAAAGCGCATTGTCATAAAGATTGGCTCGTCATCTCTTACCGGTAAAGCCGGCTCAGCACTCGATGATTCTTCAGTTGAAAAAATTGTCAAAGTTGTTGCGGATCTAAAGTCGCGCGGCGCCGAAGTTTTAGTTGTTTCCTCCGGTGCGATAGCTGCTGGCTTAGCCCCACTTGGACTAACAACTCGTCCAAAGGATTTAGCAGCACAACAAGCTGCGGCATCCGTAGGTCAAGGACTTTTGATTGCTAGATATACCGAACATCTAGCGCGCCATAAATTAACTGCATCACAAGTTCTTCTTACGACGGAAGACATTGTTCGTCGTTCGCATTATCAGAATGCGCAAAGAACGCTGACAAAATTGATTTCTCTCGGAGTAGTTCCAATCATTAATGAAAATGACTCAGTTGGAACTCAAGAAATTAGGTTCGGTGATAACGACCGCCTAGCAGCATTGGTGGCGCTATTGGTCAATGCAGATTTGCTCGTTCTGGTTTCTGATATCGATGCACTCTATGACGCGCCTCCATCACAAGCGGGTGCAAAGCCAATTCATGAAGTTGCAAAAATTTCTGATATTGATTCGCTCACTTTAGGCGGTGCCGGTTCTGCCGGAGTGGGTAGCGGCGGAATGGTCACAAAAGTTGAAGCAGCACGCATTTCAACTAGTGCTGGAATCGCCATGCTTCTTACTTCACTAGAAGAATCAAGTCAGACTCTTGCAGGCAGTTCACTTGGAACTTTGTTTCATGCGCAAGCAAATAAATCTAACTCGCGCATGCTTTGGCTTGCGCATGCATCAACACCACAAGGCCGACTTGTACTTGACGCAGGAGCTGTGACAGCAATTTTGGAAAGAGGAGTTTCCCTTTTGCCAGCAGGTGTTACGGCCGTGCAAGGTGATTTCATTTCTGGGGACGCAGTCGAATTAGCAAGTGCTGATGGGAAAGTTATAGCACGTGGATTAGTCGCATTCGATAGCGATGAGATTCCAGCGATGTTAGGACGCTCAACGAAGGAACTCGCACAGAGTCTTGGAGCTGAATACGAACGTGAACTCGTACATAGAGATGACTTAGTTCTGCTCTGAAATTTCTTTGAGCACAGCAGCAGTAAAGGCTTCGTTTTCTCCGTTATCAGTTGGTTCGTCACTTAACTTCACAATTACCACTTGATAATTTGGATCCGTATAAACATATTGACCGTGTAATCCAAGCAGCATGGTTGTGCCGGGATATGGATGCCAAACTTGCGCGCCGTATCCCCAATCACGATCTAGCGTTGTAGCAGGATTAGTTAAGCGCTTCATCCATGCAGGTGAGATTACTTCCTTGTCATTGATCTTTGCTCCAATGGGATTGAGAAGCATTTGTCCCACACGGGCATAATCTCTAGCCGCAGCGTTAAAGCAGCAGAAAGTTTTCTCCTGCCCGCCAACGCGATCAACATTCCAATAAGCATCGTATTCTGCGCCAATTGGTTTCCAAACATTTTCTGAGAAGTAGTCTGCAACTCTCATGCCAGTTAACTTCTTAATGACCATGCCCAACATCTGAGTATCCACGCTTCGATATTCGGGATGAGTCCCAGGTTCCTGCGCCATCTTTCGGTTGTTCTTTAGGAACCAATTGAGATCTGTTGACGCGTACATCTGGGCTATGGCAACACCCCAACCAGAAGGACCTGATGGATAGTTATCGCTAACGCCAATTCCACTCTCCATATCAAGGAGATGTTGAATTGTTACCTTGTCAAAACTTGTTCCGTTTTTAAAATCAGGCAGAATGCTAACGAAAGTGTCACTCTCCTTTAGTTTTCCCTGTGCAATCAGTTGGCCAATCATTATTGAAGTCATGGTTTTAGCCGCTGAATAAGAAGGTAGTCGAGACTCTTTAGTCTTGCCGTTTAAATACTTTTCAAAAGTGATTTCACCATTTCTGACAATTAGAAATGCATTCGTTTTTGTTTTAGTAAGAAACTCATCGAATGTAATTTTTTGTCCATCCCACGTAACAGTGGTTGGATTTTCTGTATTGGCCACACTCCAAGCCATCGACGGGTTTGTGCTTGATTCAATCCAATGTCCTGGCATCAAATCAGGCGTTTTAGAGGCAGGAGCCAAGCCCAATTTGATAGCTGCGATCGGCTCTGGATATCTGATCGCTTTGGTTAATCCAAAGAGCGCTAGATACAAAATGAATGCGCCAATGACAATGTTTCGCAGGACCTTAATTAATGTAGACACGAGGCAAGGGTAACTCCCGTTAGGCTTAGCACTATGGATGCCACGGCGATAGTTTCTGAGTTAGCACTCAAGGCTCGTGCTGCCTCGCGTTCGCTTTCTACTGCAACAGGTGAGCAAAGATCGCAAGCATTACGTCAAATTGCAGATGAAATAGATAGAGCTTCTGATTACATTCTTGCTGCAAATTCTGAAGATATGGAGCGAGCAAAGTCTGAGAATATGCATCCACAAATGCAGGATCGTTTACTTTTAACGGCAGATCGCATTAAGGGAATTTCCTCAGGAGTTCGACAGGTAGCTGCACTAGATAATCCTTTGGGCAGAGTCATTCGCGAAAAAGATTTACCAAATGGTTTACACCTTGAACAACGCACTGTTCCATTCGGAGTTGTTGGCATGGTTTATGAAGCGCGACCAAATGTCAGTGTTGATGCTGCTGTCATCTTGCTTGCATCCGGAAATGCCGCACTATTGCGAGGCTCCTCATCTGCAGCTTCTAGCAACGCCGCACTCCTTAAAGTTATGAGAGATGGATTATCAAAGACTTCGATATCGCCTGAAGTTATTCAGTTAGTGCCATCAGATGATCGCGCAACAGTAAAGGCCCTCCTGCATGCACGTGGTCTTGTGGATTTAGTTATTCCTCGGGGAAGCGCATCATTGATTCGCATGGTTGTAGATGAAGCAACAGTTCCAACAATTGAAACTGGCGCTGGAGTATGCCATGTGTACATTGATGAATTTGCTGATCTCTCAATTGCCCTTCCAATCATTATTAATTCAAAGACGCATCGCCCAAGTGTGTGCAATGCCGCCGAAACCCTTTTGATTCATAGCAAGGTTGCTGAAAAGTTTATGCCTGTTGCTTTGCAAGCACTTAAAGATGCTGGCGTAATTCTTCACTGCGACAAGCAGACTTTAGACATAGCCACCAAAAACAACATCGAAGCAACCCTTGCAACAGATGAAAATTGGTGCACCGAATACGGGGTCTTAGAGATGAATGTTGGCATCGTCGAAAGTGTCGATGAGGCGATTGATCACATCGCAAAATTTGGAACAAAACACACTGAAGCAATCGTGACCGAATCCCGTGAAGTTTCGGATCGCTTTATTGCTCACTCAGATTGCGCCGCTGTCATGGTGAACACATCTACACGATTTACAGATGGTGAGCAGATGGGATTCGGCGCTGAAATCGGAATCTCAAATCAAAAATTGCATGCACGTGGGCCAATGGGGTTAGAAGCAATGACCACTACAACGTGGATAGTTACTGGTTCTGGGCAAATTCGCAGTTAAGCCCGCAATTAATTAGACTGCACATATGAGTTCACTTTCCCGCGATGATGTCGCAAATTTGGCGCGATTAGCTCGCATCGAGATGACGGATCAAGAACTCGAGAATTTCACAACAGAGTTTGGTGTAATCCTCAACGCAGTTGCGCGTGTTCAAGAAGTTGCAACAACTGATGTCAAAGCAACTTCGCATCCATTGGCACTGACAAACATCTTTAGAACTGACGTTGTTATTCCCAGCCTGACTCCTGAAGAAGCTCTTTCTGGTGCTCCAGCAAGTGAAGAACAACGCTTCCGCGTTCCACAAATTCTTGGTGAAGAAGCATGATTAAAAACTCTGCTGCCGAGATGGCGCAATCACTCGCAAGCGGTGCAACAACTTCTGTTGCATTAACTCAAGCCCACTTAGATCGAATTGCTGATGTCGATGCAAAAGTTCGTGCTTTTTTGCACGTTGATACAGAGGGTGCGCTAAAGCAAGCAGCCGATGCAGATGCTGCTCGTGCTCGTGGTGAAAAGTTAAGTCCGCTTGCAGGAGTGCCATTGGCACTTAAAGATGTTCTGGTTCAAAAAGATGTGCCAACAACATGTGGCTCAAAGATTCTCGAAGGTTGGCGTCCGCCATATGACTCAACCGTCGTCTCGAAGTTAAAGAACGCAGGAGTAGTAATTCTTGGCAAAACAAATATGGATGAGTTTGCAATGGGTTCATCGACAGAAAACTCTGCATACGGTCCAACACATAATCCATGGGATCTGACCCGCATTCCCGGCGGATCAGGTGGTGGATCATCTGCTGCACTCGCAGCTTTTGAAGCACCGCTTGCAATCGGCACAGATACTGGTGGTTCAATTCGCCAACCAGCAGCAGTCACCGGAACGGTTGGAGTAAAACCAACGTACGGCGGAGTTTCGCGTTATGGATTAGTTGCATTCTCATCATCTCTTGATCAAGCCGGACCATGCGCACGAACAGTTTTGGATACAGCATTGCTGCACGAAGTAATTGCCGGTCATGATCCAAAGGATTCAACGAGCATCAATGCACCAGTCCCACAAGTTGTTGCCGCAGCAAAAAGCGGTGAAGTAAAGGGCATGAAAATCGGTGTTGTTAAAGAACTCAATGGTGATGGATACCAAGCCGGAGTTCGTCAACGCTTTGAAGAATCCCTCGAATTACTTGCGAAAGCTGGAGCAGAAATTGTTGAAGTTTCGGCTCCTAACTTTGAATACGCGCTAGCTGCTTATTACTTAATTGCTCCCTCTGAGGCCTCTTCTAACTTGGCGCGCTTTGATGCCATGCGTTACGGACTTCGAGTCGGCGACACAGATGGCGCCTCAGCGGAATCAGTAATGAATATGACTCGCGAAGTTGGTTTTGGTCGCGAAGTAAAGCGCCGCATCTTGCTCGGTACTTATGCACTTTCATCTGGATATTACGATGCTTACTACGGAAGTGCACAAAAAGTTCGCACACTTATCACGCAAGATTTCAACAATGCTTTTGCCAAATGCGATGTCATGGTTTCTCCAACATGTCCAACAACAGCCTTTAAAATTGGTGAGAAAACCAATGATCCGCTTGCAATGTACCTAAATGACATTGCAACAATTCCTGTAAATATGGCAGGTATTGGCGGAATGAGTCTTCCTTGCGGTGTTGCACCAGAAGATGGCTTACCTGTCGGTTTCCAGATCATGTCACCTGTGATGCAAGACCAAAGAATGTATTCAGTGGGCGCAGCTCTTGAAGCGGCGTTATTGAGCAAGTGGGGCGCACCTATTCTTTCGCAAGCCCCTTCTTTAGGTGGTGCAGCGTGAGTGCATTGAAGTATGAAGATGTAATTTCAAAGTACGAACCAGTACTAGGCCTTGAAGTGCACGTCGAATTAAACACGAATTCAAAGATGTTCTGTGGCTGCAGCACAATTTTCGGGGCAGAACCAAATACCCAAACTTGTCCGGTTTGCTTAGCTCTTCCTGGTGCTCTTCCTGTTGTCAATGAGAAAGCAATCGAATCTACAATTTTGATTGGCCTGGCCCTGAATTGTTCTATTGCTCCATTTAGTCGATTCGCGCGCAAGAATTATTTTTATCCAGATATGCCTAAGAATTTCCAAATTTCTCAATACGATGAACCAATCTGCGTAGATGGTTATGTTGATGTTGAAATCGATACCGATGAAGGACCACAGACTTTCCGAATTGAAATTGAACGCGTTCACATGGAAGAAGACACCGGTAAGTCACTTCACGTAGGTGGATCAACTGGCCGTATCCATGGAGCGGATTATTCACTTCTTGACTACAACCGTGCAGGTATTCCACTAGTTGAAATTGTGACCAAAATTGTTCCGGGCACAGGAAAGTACGCGCCAGAAGTTGCAAAGGCATACGTTGCCGAGCTGCGAGATATTTTGCGCGCCTTAGGTGTTAGCGATGTAAAGATGGAACAAGGTTCCTTGCGCTGTGATGCCAACGTTTCATTACGCCTAATTGGTTCAGATGTTTTGGGTACACGAAGTGAAACAAAGAACGTTAACTCTCTTCGATCTGTTGAGCGCGCTGTTCGCGGAGAAATGATTCGCCACGCAGAACGCCTCAATAAAGGTGAAAAAGTTGTACAAGAGACTCGGCACTTCCAAGAAGACACAGGATTAACTCGTTCTGGTCGGTCCAAGGAACAAGCTGAGGATTATCGTTATTTCCCAGAACCAGATTTAGTTCCAGTAGCCCCAGATGCGCAATGGATTGAAAAATTGCGCGCTTCGTTACCAGAACGACCATCACTTCGCCGTAAGCGTCTGCAAGAACAATGGTCAGTGCCAGATAAAGAGATGGCAGCGATGATTAATGCTGATGTTCTAAACATTGTGGAAGAGACGGTGTTACTTGGTGCTGATCCAACTAAGGCGCGATCCTGGTGGCTTGGTGAAATTTCTCGTCTAGCAAATGAAAAAGATGTTGCGATTTCAGAGTTAGCTATTAGTGCCAAAGATGTTGCAGAAATTGTTGCACTAGTCGCAAAGGGTGAACTCACTGACAAACTTGCTAGAGGCGTTGTCGAAGGCGTTATTGCAGGAGAAGGTACTCCGGCCGAAGTTATTGCTGCACGCGGAATTAAAGTTGTTAATGATGATGGTGCTCTCATGGCTGCAATTGAAAAGGTCTGCTCAGAACAATCTGAAACAGCGGAGAAGGTTCGAAACGGTCACTTACCAGCAGCAGGTGCACTCATTGGCGCGGT
>CAZNWM010000005.1:24771-35514 GCA_964576975.1 uncultured Candidatus Planktophila sp. | reverse complement strand
GAGAAATGTACGAAACTTTCGGCGTTGTACGAGGTGATCGCACGGCCCGTGATCAACAGTGGGCAAAAAACTATTCATTCTTTGGGGCACCTGTAGAACTTTTTGTATACGTTCACAAGTCACTTCACATTTATGCGGCATCAGATGCAGGATTAATGATGCAGAATTTAATGCTCTCCGCACATGCGCATGGACTTGGAACTTGTGCCCAAGGTGCTGTTGCTATTTGGGATGATGTTGTTCGCAAAGAGTTTGATGTACCTGATGGTTATCGAATGCTATGTGGAATTGCCTTGGGATATCCGAGTGATTCATCCATAAATGAATTCAAGGCTCATCGCTTGCAAGTTGAAGAATTAACCATCAAGCCACGGAGTGTCAGAAGGAAATAAAGAGGGACAAATACTCTGCTACGGGAGCGATTTCTTAAATACGGCTAAGTAAGCCGGGTGAATCGGCCAAATCTTTGTAAGTATCGCTGGAAAATGAGGAAGATAAGAATCTCTTAACGTTTCAAATCCATGAGCTTCAAAGAGATTGCGAACAGTCTTTCCCGAAGGTCTATAAATATGTGTTGGATCTGAGTCGTAAAGTTTTGAATATTCCCAGCGAGTCAACCAATTCGAAATTGTTGGCATGTGAACAAGCACAATTGCACCTGGCTTCGCTGACTCACGAATAGACCTGATACCAGCTTCTGGATCTGATAAATGCTCAATGATGTTAATCGCCAAAATCAAATCGAACTTCTGTGAAAAAGGGCTTGAATCGTGGAGGTCACCTTGTTTAAAAAATCTCTCGGGTTTTCTACCTGATGCGACTTCAACCGCGTGATGAGCAATATCTACACCGCATAAGCTCCGTGCACCTTCAAATGCATCCAAGAGCCATCCATAGCCACAACCGACATCTAATACATCAGATTGAGATAATTCATTGGTGCTGTATTTGGCATAAGTATTAAACAAAATCTTGTCACGCCATTTATCAAATAATGTTTGTTGAGGTTGACCTTGCGTTGAAATGGCGCCGTAGAGTTGAGAAAAATACTCATGACCAGCAGACTCGCGATTCTTGTCCATCAGAACGCCTCGGGCTTTCACTTAAATTTGGAGAAAATTATCAGTTTGATGACAATTTTGGAATACCTGGCCCTTAGCTATACCAACGAATCATTCCGATTATGCCAGCCGTTGCGTAGAAGAACTGCAGAAAAAGGATTCCGCGGTGTTTGCCGAGAAATGCCCATACCCCGATGAGGAATGAACTGAGTAGCAGTAAAGAAAATCCAATAAATTCTAAACCTGTGTTAGATGCGACCAGCAATGAATATGCAATTGCTGTGACAACGCCAAGCCATTCAAAAATTCGAGCCCTGTTCATTCGTATCAGTGGCTTACTCCCCCGAGGTTCATTATGACAACACCAGCGATGATGATTGTCATGCCAATAATGTTTAACTTAGTTAGATCTTGATTGAAAAAGATCATCCCGCCAACAGCGGCTCCGATGATTCCAAATCCTGACCAGATTGCATAAGTTATACCGACGTCAATTTTCTTCAGAGACTGAGATAGAAGCGCAAAGGCCGTTGCATAACCCAGAAGAACTCCAATTGACGGCCATAGCTTTGTAAATCCATCACTTAGTTTGAGTAATAAGGTCCCGACAATTTCGGCCGCGATTGCGATAGCCAACAAAACCCATGTCATGAAGCAATCGTAACCGTATTATTCTTAAGCCATGCCTGCCAAAGACCCAAGCCGCGAAGCGCACTTTCCGCTCATAGAGAAGAAGTACGGCGAGCCGATGAAGTATTGGTTCAAGGTCATGGCAACGATTAAGGATAAAAAATACCCGGAACAGATAGCTCACCTTCGCGAGAACTATGGGTTTTCGCAGGCACATGCCAATGCCTTGGTTATGTTCTCTCGCGGATCAACTACAACACGTAAATTTGAAACTCCTAATGACTATTTCAAATCTATCGATCCAGTCCAAGCAAAAACTTTGAGAAAAGTCTTTAGAATCCTTAAGTCGAGATATCCTGAATTAGAACTAGTTACGGCTTGGAATCAGCCGATGCTTCGCAAGGGTACGCACTATGTTTTCGGAGCATCTGTGGCCAAAAATCATATTTTGATTGCGCCTTTTGATTCTGAGGTGATCAAGAAGATGGCGCCTCAGCTCAAAGGTTATAAAGTAAACAAAAAGACAGTTGCTGTACCCAATGATTGGCAAGTGAATGAAAAAATCCTCATCAATATGGTTAAGAGCGCTCTTTCACAAAAGTGAGCGATTTTTCGAAGATAATCTCCATGTCGTGATCCAGAACAGCTACGTGGAAACTATTGGTTAACTCCACTCGTTCTTTATCTTTTGAACTTATTGCCTTGAGAATAATCTCCGTATTAGACACGGGAAGTACGTGATCATCTGTGCTGTGAAATAGCAAGGTTGGAATACTCACCTTACCCAAATTTTCACGGGTCACCTCGAGCATCTTCGTAAGCTCGTATACACCTACCAGCGGATTTACATCGTATGTATAGTCCGAGATGTTTTTGCGTTTGATGTCATTACCTGGCGCTGAACGCATCTTCTTAAATCTCGAGTAAATCTTTGCCACGGTTGGGGTTACAAATGGAATATGAATCATTGGATTTACCAGAACAATTCCGGTGATTTTTTCTTGATGATTTTGCGTGGTGTAAAGAGTTAATCCCCCGCCCATCGAAAAACCAAAAACAAAGATTTTTGAGCAACTCTTTTGAAGTTCTCGTAACTCACTATCAATCTTGCGTGGCCATTCTTGCCACTTCACATTATTGAGATCTTCGGGTGTAGTCCCGTGGCCTGGCAATCGTGGCACCCTCACTGTGTATCCCTGTTGGTGCATGAACTCTGCCCAAGGTCGCATGGAAGATGGTGAGCTAGTAAAGCCGTGGACTAGAAGAATTCCAATTTCTTTTGTCGCACCTGTTCCGATTGCTACAAAATCTTCTAGATAACCTGCTGGTGCGCCATTTACTCCCATGAAAGGAAGAGTACGCCGTGAATTATTTCGACGCGAGAGTTTGCGTCAGTGTTGCCCATTGGTTTAACAGTGCTGATGCTTTGCCTGTATCCACTGCATCTGCTGCGCGCTTTAGTCCCGCTTGCAATCGCTGATGAATGTCAGAGGTTAAATCTCCTTCGTAGGCAGCAATCGCAGCGGCAGCATTGAGTAAAACTGCATCGCGTGGTGCTCCGAGTTCGCCATCAAAAATTGCTCGAGTGATTCGCGCGTTTTCGTTGGCATCTCCCCCAACGAGAGCCGAAATAGGTGCTGGAGATATTCCAAAATCACCTGGTTCGATGCGATCACTTTCAATTCTTCCCCCGCCAATGGACAAAACTGAAGTGGTTGTAGCAAGTGTTATTTCATCTAACCCATCATCACCACGAAAAACAAAACCATCTACACCGCGATCACCCAATACTTGGGCCATAACTAAGTGCATTCGATCGTTTGCAACACCAATGGCCGCGGCCTGTGGCTTTGCAGGATTAGCCAATGGTCCCAAAATATTAAAAACCGTTGGCACACCTAACTCTTTGCGCACCGCTGCGGCATTTTTCATCGCAGGATGAAACTTTTGAGCAAAACAAAAACCAATTCCTAATTCCGAGACTGTTTTTTCAACGCCAGCTCCATCTAAAGAGATATTTACTCCTAGTGCCTCTAATAAATCAGCGGCACCGGATTTAGATGATGATGCTCTATTGCCATGCTTTACAACACGAGCTCCGGCTGCTGCGGCAATGATCGCTGCCGTAGTTGAAATATTGATTGTGTGCGCTCCATCGCCACCTGTTCCAACAGTGTCAACCGATCTTTGTGTGATGCTTATTGGCGCACTGTGATTAAACATTTCATCAACAAAGGCACCGACTTCATCTGACGTTTCGCCCTTGTTCTTGAGGGCAATCAAAAACTCCGAGAGATCCGAACCTTCTGCTCGGCCTTCGAGAATCTCGCGCATGAACCATTGCGCATCGGTACTAGTTAAGTTCAGGCCAGAATCGAGAGCTGCGACAGACTCTTTCCATCTCGCGCTCATGGTTGGGCCGATTTAGAAGTTAAGCCGAAGTAAGTGAACCGGCGCGCAGTAACTCTGCGACAGTACGAGCAAGAGTAAATGGATCTATCGGATGAATAACGGATGCTTCAACTTTTGACCACGCTGCAAGCCATGCATCTTCTTTGCGGCCCGTAATTGCCAACACTGGTGGGCAGTTAAAAACTTCATCCTTTAATTGACGGGCTACCCCGAGGCCACCTTCCGGGGTTGCTTCGCCATCCAAAATAAACAAATCAATCTTGAAGGTGCCTTCTTGGGATTTTCTATCGATGTATTGGCGAAGGGCAGCCCCCGTCGCAAACTCGTGAATTTCATGTTCTGGTAAATCCTCGGCAATTCGATTTCCGAGGGCAAGAATTACAGCGGCTCTAACCGAACTATCGTCGGAATAGATTGCGATCTGCTTCTTCTTGAGGGCCTTCGGTGCGTCAGAAACCATAGATACATCCTAATAGTTTGTTCCCTGTTTTTTGAGCAAGAATTTGTAGTGACCCGTTTCACCCAATCTGAGCGAAAATGCCGTGGGCAACTAGGTCCATGGCGGTGGCAGTTGGGCGCCTTTGCAGGAATAATCATCCCTATGTCCAGTGAAGTCACGGCCCACAGAATCACGCGCCCAAACTTGGTCGCTGTTGGAACCATTGTTTGGCTCTCAAGTGAGCTAATGTTTTTCGCAGGTTTATTTGCAATTTACTTCACAACGCGAGCCGTGCAAGGTCCGACTATCTGGTCAGAAGGCGCGGATCTTTTGAGCCTTCCATTTGCTGCAGCTAACACAACTATTTTAGTTCTCTCTTCCGTAACGTGTCAGTTCGGTGTTTTTGCAGCAGAACGTTTTCAGAATAAGCGAACCGGTTCGTTTCTACAGTTGAGCAAATGGGGAATGCGCGAATGGTTCGCGCTCACATTTTTAATGGGTGCATTCTTCGTTGCCGGCCAGGTTTACGAGTATGCGGTTTTGGTTTCAGAAGGCTTGACACTTTCTTCAACTGCGTATGGATCAATTTTTTATGTAGCAACTGGCTTCCACGGTCTGCACGTAACTGGTGGGCTCATCGCATTTCTTATCGTGATGTTGCGCGTTGCTAAGGCTCGCCGTTTCACTCACTCTCAGGCAACAACTGCGATTGTGGTTTCGTACTACTGGCACTTTGTTGACGTTGTATGGATCGCACTCTTCTCAGCAATTTACTTAATCAAATGATTTTTCAGATAACGAAAGGCATATTGTGAAGCGACTATCCCGCTACCGCAGACATCGCGCGGTGGCTCCTGCGTTATTGGTGATGGCTCTTCTTGCAATCGGTACAACGTTTTCCGTCGCAAGTGCAACGCCAAACAAATCAGCACTCGCTTTAGCTCGCTCAGCTGTTATTGAGGAAGGAAAACAACTTTTCTTGAAAGGTTGTTCCTCATGTCACGGACTTAATGCTGAAGGGGGCGCGGTTGCACCTTCTCTAATCGGCGTTGGCGCAGCATCTGTAGATTTCCAAGTTGCAACTGGTCGTATGCCAATGGCTGACATGAGCACACAGGCAATGCGCAAGGAACCTGTGTACACCCCAGAGCAAGTAGCTGCGCTAGCTGCGTATGTTGCATCCCTTGCACCAGGGCCTGAAATTCCAGGCGATGAATTACTCAATTATGAACGCGACGGCAGCCTTGCTGAAGGTGGAGAACTATTTAGAAACAACTGCGCAATGTGTCACAACTTTGCCGGTCAAGGTGGAGCGCTTACTCAAGGTAAATACGCGCCAACTGTTATGGGTGTAAAGCCTGTACATATTTATGAAGCAATGATTACTGGTCCACAGTCCATGCCAGTTTTCTCAGATAAAACACTTACTCCAGAAGAGAAGTTATCCATCATTAAATGGATCAAAGCCGCTGAAGTTGAACCAGCACTTGGCGGTGCATCACTTGGAAGAGTCGGTCCAGTAACTGAAGGTTTACTAGTTTGGACACTCGGTATTGGAATGTTGATTGGCGTTGCAGTCTGGCTTGCAATGAAGGCGAGATAGGGAAACCATGGCACACGAGATCGAACCAATTTCAGATCCTGGAATTCCACCACACGTTCATCGCAAAGCGGATGAAGATCCAATCGCAGCCAAGAGAGCTGAACGACAAGTTGCAATTCTCTTCTCTCTTTCAACCCTCGGAACGCTCCTCTTTATCTTTTCATATGTGGCTATTCCTGATGATGTATTCATCTTCTTGCCAATTATGGGAAACACAAATGCTCATCAACTTTTCTTAGGTCTAGGTCTTGCTTTCTCACTATTTTTTATTGGCATAGGCGCGATTCATTGGGCAAAAACGCTCATGCCAGATAACGAAGTAACCGTGCAACGTCATGAATTCCGTTCCTCTGAAGAAGATCGTAAAGAGTTTGTTAAGACTGCTAAAGAAGGTGCTGCTGCAGCTGGTTTAGGCCGTAGATCGCTCATTAAAAAATCGCTCGGTTTATCACTCGGTTTAATTGGACTATCGCCTTTGATTCTGCTTCGCGACCTCGGTCCACTTCCAGAGGATTCACTCACCAAGACGAGTTGGAAAGCAGGCACTCGACTCGTCACAGATCCAGGTGATCGCCCTATCAAGCCAGAAGATTTAGAGGTTGGCGCAGTGGCTCAGGTTCTTCCTGAACTTGCACCAGGAAAAGATCACCACAAACTTAGTGACATTGCTAAGGACGCAGTTCTGTTAATTCGTTTGCGTCCAGAAGAGTTCAACCTGGACGCAGAGCGTCTATCGTGGACACATGAAGGCATCATCGCCTTTTCTAAGATTTGCTCGCACATGGGTTGCGCCGTTGCGTTGTACGAACAACAGACAAAGCACCTGCTCTGTCCATGTCACCAATCAACATTTGATGTGACCCGCGCCGCAAAGGTCTTATTTGGACCTGCGGCTAGACCACTACCTCAATTAGCATTGGCCCTAGATTCCGAAGGGTATCTAATTGCAAAAGCACCATTTAACGAACCGGTTGGACCTAGTTTCTGGGAGCGCTCATCATGACCGCACGTGAACGTATTGCAGGCAACGTCGCAAATTATGTAGACGAGCGCACTGGCGCTGCTGCGTGGATGAAGAAGAATCTCAACAAGGTTTTCCCTGATCACTGGTCTTTCTTACTTGGTGAAATTGCACTGTATTCATTTATTATCTTGTTGCTCTCAGGAACTTTCTTGACTTTTTGGTTTGATCCTTCTCAGCGTGAAGTTATTTATGATGGTGAATACCAGCCGCTAGCTGGCCTAGAAATGTCGGCAGCATATGCCTCAACGCTAGATATCTCATTTGAAGTTCGTGGTGGTTTATTGATGCGCCAAATCCACCACTGGGCCGCACTCTTTTTCATGGTTGCAATTGTTGTCCACCTAATGCGTGTTTATTTCACAGGAGCTTTCCGTAAGCCACGTGAATTTAACTGGATCATTGGCGTTGGATTACTTACCCTCGGAATTGTTGAAGGTTTCCTCGGTTACTCACTACCTGATGACTTGCTCTCAGGAACAGGAATTCGAATTGCACACGCAATCCTTCAAGCGATACCGGTGGTTGGAACTTATCTAGCCTTCTTTGCCTTTGGCGGAGCCTTCCCGGGAGAGGCGTTTATTCCGAGAATATTTATCGTTCACGTTTTGATTTTGCCTGCAATCTTCTTAGCGCTCATTACTGTGCACTTAATGTTGGTTTGGTACCAGAAGCACACTCAATACCCTGGTCCGGGGCGCACTGAGAAAAATGTTGTTGGTTATCCCCTCATGCCGGTTTACATGGCTAAAGCTGGTGGATTCTTCTTCGTTGTATTTGGTGTAACAACATTTATTGCAGCTGTTGCATCCATTAACCCGATTTGGTTGTACGGGCCTTATACGCCTGGGCAGATTTCTGCAGGCTCACAACCCGATTGGTACATGGGTTGGCTAGATGGATTAGTCCGCATGGCGCCTCCACTTGAGACATATTTATTTGGGTACACAATCTCTTGGAACATTCTGATCCCAGGATTGATTATTCCTGGACTTATGTTTACAGGTTTAGCCCTGTACCCATTCATTGAGAGCTGGATTACTGGAGATAAGCGCGAACATCACCTTCTCGATCGCCCACGTAATGCACCAAATCGCACTGCCATTGGAGCGATGGCAATTACATTCACCCTTGTTGCTCTCATCAATGGTGGTAACGACATCATTGCCCAGCAGTTTGAGCTAAGCATTAATCAAATTATGTGGTTTAGCCGCATCGGAATCATCGTGCTACCACCGCTTGCATTTGTGATTACCAAGCGCATCTGTATTTCGCTACAAAGAGCCGACCGCGAACTCGTTCTGCACGGAAAAGAAACTGGTCGCCTAGTGCGACTTCCGCATGGTGAGTTCGTTGAAATTCACGAAGAGTTAACACCTGAGAAGAAGTGGTTGCTGACATCTCACGAACAAAATGGTCCTTTGGAGTTACCAGAAATCGACAAAGCTGGCGTGCGCCGTCCATCTGCGATTCGCAATAAGTTGCGTGCTCGCATGAGTCAGGCAAATGCTGAAGTAGCGCCTAAGGTGACTGCTAAAGATCTCAACGAGATCGAAAACCACTAAAAAGCTACAACTACTGCGGCAGCTATAACGCTGAGCACTACTGCGATTGCAATTGAAGCTTTCTTTCCGAGAATTTGTGGCAAACCTCTGATTTCGCTCTGTCGATCTTGCTCAAGATCCTTCAACACATTAATGAAATGAGCGGCACAACCTAAGAGTGCTCCCCCAAGCCACATCCATAGTGGTGGTGTTACGTCTTTAGAGATTGCGATGCAAGAAGGCAAAATCGCAAATGCAAAGGCGAATGGCAGCGGTGATAAAAAAGTAAATTTGAAGTAGAAGTTATATGCCACCCCAAAACCAATGCCGAGCCAATAAAGCAGTCCCCCTTTGAAACCCAATGGCCCAAGAATGTTTGCGAGAAAAGAAAATGGAACCATGAAAATCAACCATGATCGCAAGTACTTCTCTGTGATGACACCTGAGACCAATGGTTTGTTCATCCGCTGATGATTTTGATCATCAGCAAAGTCATAAAGGTCATTACTCCAACCAACTACGAGCTGGCCTGTAAATACCGTAAAGGCAATAACGTATGCGGGGCCTTCCCACCAGTAATGAACACCAAAAACGAACGCAATCGATGAAACAATAAGTGAAGGAACGAAATGAGATGCCTTAAGAAGACCACGAACTTTTCTCATGGGCTACTGCATCTTTGCTGGGAAACTAGTGAGATGAAGTAGGAAGTGGCTTTTCGTATTCGGTAACCCAGCCAATAACGCAAATAACCAAAGCGCTTACCGCAATGAGTGTGAACCACCAACCGATAATTAAACCTAATCCAACTGCAACAGCAGATGCTCCAGTTGGAAGCGGCCACCAAGAATGAGGGCTGTAGAAACCAAGCTCTCCTGCTCCATCTGAGATTTCTGCAGTGATGTTATCTTCAGGAAGGATTGTTCCAATTCTTTTTTGGGTAAACCAGACATAAAAACCAACCATGCCAGCAAGGCCTGCAGAGAGCATCAAGCCTGTGATGCCCAATGGTTCACCATCTACGTACCAATAAACAATTGTCATAATGACGTAGAAAATAGAGAGCCCGACAAAGAGCATCCAGTTAGTTTTCATTGAACTTAATGCCCTTCAGTTTTGACATGTGGGTGGTGTAAGTCAAATGCTGGGCGCTCACTTGAAATGCGTGGCATCGATGTGAAGTTATGGCGCGGAGGCGGACATGAAGTTGCCCACTCCAAAGATGAACCGTAACCCCATGGATCATCCACGTTTACGAGTGGGCTCTTGCGAGTAATCCAGACGTTAACAAAGAATGGAATCATTGAAAGCGCGAGCAAGAACGAACCTACCGTTGAAACGGTATTCATAAAGGTAAAGCCATCTGTCGGTAAGTAATCCGCGTAACGACGTGGGAAACCTTTGATGCCTAGCCAGTGTTGAATCAAAAATGTTAAGTGGAAACCGAAGAAGAGTGTCCAGAAATGAATTTTGCCTAGACGTTCATTAAGCATGCGTCCTGTCATCTTTGGCCACCAGAAATAGAATCCTGCAAACATTGCAAAGACCACAGTTCCAAAAAGAACATAATGGAAGTGCGCGACAACGAAGTATGAAGCTGACACTGCGAAATCAAGTGGTGGTGAAGCCAAGATAATTCCGGTTATTCCACCAAATAAGAATGTAACCAGAAAGCCCATAACCCAGAGCATTGGTGTTTCAAAAGTGACGTGACCACGCCACATGGTTCCAATCCAGTTAAAGAACTTAACGCCCGTCGGAACACCGATTAGAAACGTCATAAACGAGAAGAAGGGCAGGAGAACTTGACCACTTGCAAACATGTGGTGCGCCCAGACTGAGACTGAAAGAGCCGCAATCGCAATTGTTGCAGCAATCAGTCCCTTGTAACCAAAGATTGGCTTGCGACTAAAGACGGGCAAAATTTCAGTTGCAATTCCGAAGAACGGTAGCGCCAAGATGTACACCTCAGGGTGACCAAAGAACCAGAAAAGGTGCTGCCACAACATCGCTCCACCGTTTGCTGGATCAAA
>CAZNWM010000005.1:0-24671 GCA_964576975.1 uncultured Candidatus Planktophila sp. | reverse complement strand
GGCATGATTACGTTGGCAAAACCCACGAATAGTGGAGTCGCAAACATCAACAACATGATTGTGCCGTGCATCGTAAAAATCTGGTTGTACTGCTCGTTGCTGAGGAATTGCAAGCCTGGTCGAGCTAGCTCTGAACGCAATATCAGTGCAAGGAGACCAGCGATTAGAAACCATGCAAAAGTCGTGAATAAGTACAAGTAACCGATGCGCTTATGGTCAGTTGAGGTAACCCACTTAACAAACTCATTACCTTTGCGCGTTGGTTGCAAACCCTGTGTTGGAAGAGTCAGTGCTGGACGCTCTGCAAATGTTGTCATGCTGCGCTCGCCTTCAGAGTTTCTAGGTATGTCTGGTATTCAGATGGAGTTACAACTTTGACCGAGAAAATCATTTGTGTGTGGTTGCGTCCACACAGAATATTGCAGCGACCCGGATAAGTTCCCAACTTATTGGCTGTGAACTCTAGTTTATTTGTTACCCCCGGCAGATTTTGCATTTGAATCATAAAAGCTGGAATCCAGAAACCATGAACGACGTCATTGGATGTAATTGTGAATCGAACTTTCTCGCCTTGCGGCAAATACAAAGTTGGTGGTTGGGCAGGTGTTCCAGTTACTACTGCATCCGGACCGGCATCTGTATATCCAAATTGCCAGGACCATTGAATTCCTTCAACTGAGATTTCGTGTGCAGGTCCAGTTGTCTTGGCAGTGATCTCTGTTTGAGCTCTCAAGGTGTAAACAAAAAGAACAGCAACAATAATGAATGGAATTACTGTGTAAAGAATTTCGACCGGTACGTTGTATTGCGTCTGCTTTGGAAACTCAGGTGAATCTTTTTTAAGGCGATGAAAAAATACCGGCCACAAAATAAGTACCAAAGTGATTACGCCTACAACGCCACCTGCAATCCATGCACCTTGCCACAATGAGAGCGATTGATCATTAACGCTAGTAACGCCTTCTTCAAAGCCAAGTCCAGAAACTTCTGAACAGCTAGTCAAAAACAGTGCTGAGGGAATCACCATTGCGGCTAAGGAAAGGACTCGCTTCACACGTGCGGACATAGGGTTAAGAATAGTGGGGCATTTCCAAAAGGTGCTCACCAGCCAGTAGCGTTCATCCGGTGGTACGTGTCACAGGAAACTTCCAGAGTGAGAGCCCTCTTCATCCAAAGGCTTTTGAGGTTCTCCATGCCGCTTTCGACAATGGGTGGGCCAACCCTGGAAAGCTTTCGCAATCTGGTTCAAAAGCCAACAAGGTAAAGAATGAAGCCCTCGAATCAATTTCGGTGGCTCTCAAAGTTCCAGTGGATTCGATCTTTGCCTTTTCATCAATGTCTCTCGGCTTCTACTTAGGTATTCACGGATTGGGCATTCAAGGTCTCCTTAAAGATTCAGCGCCTTTAGTTCACGGAGCAACTGATCGAAAAGATGTCTTTGCAATTGCATCACGCGTCTCTCATCAAGTTCTGCCCTGTGCTTTGGATGGAAAACTCATTTCGCCGACCCAGCAATCACCAAACTCTGTCCTGGCCCTTTCGGTGGCCAATGCTGAAACTGGAGTGATCCAAGAGTGCGATGACATCATTCAAAGCGTAGGCACGGATCGAATTTTTCTAGATGCAACAGCAAGCGGCATCCGTGCGCAAAGCACCAACAATTATTCGACCGCAATTTTTGATAGTCGCTCCTGGTATGGCCCAAGTGAAGTTGGTTTGTTAGTTGTTAAGAATAAATCTCAATGGAGTAATCCACTTCCCCACCTCAATGCAGCCCACCCAAATTTTGATGCCTCACTTCCTCTCTTACTTGCCAGTGCCGTAGCGCTTGAGAATTTTTCATCCGAAGTAGTAGAAGCAAATCAACGTGCCCGCAACTTCAATTCGCAACTACGCGAAGCTTTTGCTCAGATTCCTGATGTGGACATAGCGGGCTCATTAGATTCAAGTCTTGCTCACTTACTGAGCGCCTCCTTCATGAATTGCAATGGCGAAGAACTCTTGCGAGGGATTGCGAATGACGGATTCAGCGTTGATTCCGGTTCCGCCTGCACAGCCGATAATTTGGAACCAAGCCATGTTTTGGCCGCCATGGGTGTTTTAACTCATGGAAATATTCGAATCACAATTCATCCAGATACAACTCAGGCAGAGATCGATTCGTTGATTTCATCTATTAAAAAGAATGTGGAGCGTTTACGTTCATGATTGAAATCGATGCCCGCGGCTTGCGTTGCCCCCAACCCATTATTGAACTTGGAAAGAAGATCATCGATTTAAAAAGCGGAGAAGAGTTGGTTCTTCACTCTGATGATCCAGCCACTGAACCAGACTTAAATGCCTGGGCTCGGATGACGGGTAATAAGTTTTCAAAGCTTGAAAATGCAAAGTTTCTAATAACCAAGATTTAATTCAGATGCGCGCTAATTTCTGAAGCCGCTTGTTCTCCATAAGCACTCTTAAAGCGCTCAATGAACTGATCTGAAGTGAATCGATACTCTTGAGTTCCTTTAGTTTCAATCACGTAGGTAGCAATCATCGCACCGAGCTGTAAACATCTTTCGTGAGAAAGTCCCCAAGCGAGCCCTGCGATGAAACCAGAGCGAAATGAATCGCCCACACCTGTTGGATCTACTTTTGCTTTTTCTTTCGGACACAAAATTTTAATTAGCTCGCCACCCTTAGATTCGATTCGAGCGCCTCGTGAACCCTGTGTTACAACTCTAAATTTAACGCGAGAGAGAATTTCAGCATCACTCCAACCCGTCTTTTGAATTGCCAGTGCCAGTTCATATTCATTCATGAACAAATATGCAGCGCCATCGATAAGGGTTTTAATTTCATCTCCCTCCATACGAGCCATTTGCTGGGAGGGATCTGCTGCGAATGCGATGTTGCGTGTACGAGCAACCTCACTGTGTCGCATCATCGCTTCGGGATCATCAGGTGAAATCACAATGAGATCTAGTTCGCCTGCTTTATCCATGATTGGCGCTAACTCGATGTTTCGGGCTTCACTCATTGCGCCCGGAAAGAATGAGGCAATTTGATTGAGTTCAGTATCTGTTGTGACCATAAAGTGCGCGGTAAACAAATCTTTAGAAATAAGAACGTGCGATGTATCTACGCCGTGACGCGAAAGCCACGCTTCATAATCTGCCCAGTCTTTTCCCACAGCAGCAATCAGAATTGGGTTCAGGCCGAGCATTGCCATGCCAAAACAAATATTTGCAGCACATCCGCCACGACGCACTTCTAGATCATCTACAAGAAATGAGAGTGAAACCTTTTCGAGTGAACCAGCGACAAGTGAATCGGTGAACTTTCCTGAGAAGGTCATTAAATGATCAAGACCAACGGAGCCGGCTACACCAATTCGCATGGTGTGATACTAGTTAGGTAATGACTTAGTTAAAAGAATCGCCACAGGCGCATGAGCCCTGAGCGTTTGGATTATCAATTGTGAAGCCTTGCTTCTCAATTGTGTCCACAAAGTCAATTGTTGCGCCAGACAAATAAGGATCACTCATTTTGTCAGTAATAACTTTTACGTTGCCAAATTCGCGGACAATATCTCCGTCTAAATTGCGATCATCGAAATAGAGTTGATACTTCAAGCCAGAGCATCCACCAGGTTGTACGGCAACGCGAAGATTCAAATCATCGCGACCTTCTTGAGCCAATAGTGCAGCCACTTTTGATGCTGCGTTATCTGTGAGAAGGATTCCTGCTGTTGTGCTTGTCTCTGTGCTCATGTTCTCTCCCTTTCGAGTACGGGCTAAGCCTAGCGACCTGCATGAGTATGCGCGACACAGACACTGATTATGCGAGAGAATGCGACTGTGAATCTGAGTGAACTATTGCTACTTGGACAAGGTAGTGACCTTGCCAGCGAACGCGGAGTCTCCTGCGATGGGCAATTACCTCCTGCCAGTGATCCCGACTTGGTTTCTCGCGCTAGAGCAGCCCGTAAAGCACTTGGTTCAGATGCCTTAATACTTGGTCATCACTATCAGCGCAACGAAGTAATCGAATTTGCAGACATAACTGGTGACTCATTTAAATTGGCTCAAGAAGCAGCAAAGCAGAGCGCAGTTGAAAACATTATTTTCTGCGGTGTTCACTTCATGGCAGAAAGTGCCGACATTCTGACATCTGATAGACAAAGAATTATTCTTCCAGATCTTGCAGCTGGTTGTTCAATGGCTGATATGGCAACAGCAAATCAAGTAGCAAAGTGCTGGGAAGAACTTCAAAGCATTGGGGTGGCCGACTCGGTTATTCCTGTTACCTATATGAACTCATCTGCTGCCATTAAATCCTTTACCGGCGAACATGGTGGAACGATCTGTACTTCATCAAATGCAAAAGCTGCAATGAGTTGGGCATTTACGCAAGGTGAGAAAATACTCTTCTTGCCAGATCAACATCTCGGTAGAAACACCGCTGTTCTATCTTTGGGATTAACTCTTGAAGATTGCGTCCTCTGGAATCCCTGGAAACCTTTGGGCGGTTTGACTGAAGAACAAATTAAGAAAGCCAAAGTGATTCTGTGGCGTGGGCACTGTTCAGTGCATGGACGATTCTCAATTGAAAGCGTAAATGAGATCCGCAATCGAGTTCCAGGAGTTCAGGTTTTAGTTCATCCTGAGTGCACTCACGAAGTTGTTAGCTCTGCAGATCAAGTTGGTTCCACTGAAAAAATCATTCAAATTGTGAAAGCATCTCCGGCGGGATCGAAGTGGGCCATCGGCACAGAGCTCAACTTGGTCCAACGTATCTCTCAAACCAATCCTGACAAAGAAATCTATTTCCTCGACAAAGACATCTGCTATTGCTCCACGATGAATCGAATTGACCTTCCCCACTTGGTTTGGGCGATGGAATCACTCGTATCAGGCAAGGTGGTTAATCAAATCCGCGTGGCGCCAGAGGTTGCTCGTTTTTCAAAACTCGCATTGGAAAGAATGCTCGCTCTATAGTTACGCCCATGCCTAGTTCAAACGATCCATCCTCGAAAAAAGGGCGCCCAACGCCTAAGCGCAAAGAAGCGCAATCAAAGAGAATTGTTTCCTCCCTTGCCCCGGCTTCTTCTAAGGAAGAAAAAAAGCGCGCACGTGAACAATCTCGTGCGGCAAGAAATGCATCACGAATTGCATATTTGCGTGGCGATGAAAATGCGTTACCACTTCGGGATAAAGGTCCGGCCAGACGTTACGTAAGAAATCTTGTTGATGCGCGCAAATCAATAGGTGAATATTTCTTGCCAATTATTTTCGTAGTTTTAATGCTTTCAATAGTTCCAGTTCCTGCACTCCAATATGGCGGAATTGCGCTTATGTACGGGGTGCTTCTTGCTGCACTTGTTGATGGTGTCTTTCTAAGTCGTAAAATTAAGCGTCAAGTACGAGAGCGTTTCCCTGATTCTCCAACAAAGGGTCTCGGTCTCTACGGTTGGTTGCGCTCAACACAAATGCGTCGACTACGTACACCACATCCACAAGTTAAGCCTGGAGATACTTTCTAGTTTTCAGAAGTATCTAGCGAACGTGTGATTGCACAAAAGGCAGAGTGACAACTTCAGCTTGGGATTCGCGACCACGCACATCAATGACAACCATCGTTCCCAGAGTCACTGAGGAATCAAGCAGTGCTAGCGCAATCCCATTTTTAAGCGTTGGTGAAAAAGTACCCGAGGTTACGACGCCAACGTCAATACCGTCCGAATCTTTGACGCTCATGCCTGCGCGTGGAATCCCGCGATCAAGAGATTTCAAACCGTGCAGAAAACGCCGCGGTCCATTTGTTCTTTCATTGCGTAGAACGCTATCTCCAGCGAATTTTTCTTTCGTCCAACCAACGGCCCACGACGCACTTGCTTGAACGGGAGTTATCTCTAAAGAGAGTTCATGTCCATGTAATGGGTATCCCATTTCTGTACGCAAAGTGTCTCTAGAACCGAGTCCACAGACCAACCCTTGAAATGGTTGGATTGCTGCAACCAGTGCATCCCATACTTTTTCTGCGTCTTTCCACAATGGCAATAACTCGAACCCGAATTCACCGGTATATCCGGTGCGGCACAAGATAACGTCACACTGTGCAATTTGCACGTGGGTAAAGCTCATGTAATCAATTGTTGGAGATATTCCAAGAGCTTCTAGAACTTTTGGTGTTACTGGACCCTGCAAGGCAAGCACAGCATATTCATTGTGCAAATTTTTAATCTCTATTCCTGGAATTAACTGTGCTTGTAGTGCAGAAACGACATCGGATGTATTAGATGCATTTGGAACCAAAAAAATATCATCTGCTGAGTTGCGATAAGCAATCAGATCATCAATTACTCCACCCTTGTCATTGCAGAGCATTGTGTATTGAGCCATGCCATCAGAAATTCTGTTTAAATCATTAGTTAGAATTGCATTGAGAAAATTTAATGCACCCGATCCCTTTACGCTGGCTTTACCTAAGTGCGAAACGTCAAAGAGTCCGACTCGTTCTCTAACGGCTGCGTGCTCAGCGAGTACACCTGCGGCGGGGTATTCGATAGGCATTAACCACCCACCGAAATCTGCCATCTTGGCCTGAAGTTCTAGGTGCTTTTGGTGCAAAGGTGAATTTTTCACAATCACAACCTACTCCCAGACCTACAAAAGTTGCTACAACCGATAACCTTTGCGCCTTACGGTTCTTTAAATTGGCTAGATGCTGCAAAAGGAGATGCATGTCCACGCTAAAACTTACTGATGGCGCAGTCACCAATGGCGTTCTAGTTGTTGGGCTCTCCTTTAATCCAAATAAAGATTCTGCGCTAAGTATCGAATCTGGAACCGTAACTTTGGACACGAGGACTCTGCTCGCTCAACTAAAAGAGCTAGGGGCTACAGGTAAGAGTGATGAAGTAGTAAAGATTCCCGGTACACGTACAAAGTTAATTCTCTTCACGGGTTTAGGTGTCACAAACAAGCAATATCCACACGAAACACTTCGGCGTGCCGCTGGCGCCGCGGCCCGCGCACTGGCTGGAAACGGCGAAGCAACTTTTGCTCTACCGGCTCCTGACATTGCATCCGTGGCAGCAATTGCTGAAGGTGCTGCTTTAGGTGCTTACGCATTTGATGAATTTCGAGGTTCAACAAAATCAGAAAGAAAGTTGCCCCTTAAAACTATCGCAGTCCACTCCAAGTTCACGAAGAAAATTGAAGCCAAGAACGCCCTTCAGCGTGCCCAAGTAATTGCGCAATACACACACTTAGTTAGAGATCTGATCAATACTCCCCCTTCACATCTGACGCCAGATACTTTTTCAAAAAAGATTTCTGGAGCTGTTAAAGCTCTAGGTGGATCCTCTGCTTCACTCAAAGTAAGTGTTCTCAATGAAAAGCAGTTAAAGAGTGGTGGATACGGCGGAATAATTGGAGTCGGTCAAGGATCGGCTAATCCACCCCGTCTGCTTCACGTTAAATACACTCCCAAAAAGTCGCTCCGAACTTTTGCATTTGTTGGAAAAGGAATCACTTTTGACACAGGCGGGCTAGCGTTAAAACCTGCTGCTGGTATGGAAGCAATGAAGTCAGATATGAGTGGGGCCGCCGCTGTATGCGGTGCAATTCTTGCGATTGCTTCTTTAAAGTTACCTGTAACCATCGAAGCCTGGGCACCTCTTGCTGAAAACATGGTCAGCGATAATGCAACTCGTCCAAGTGATGTCATCACAATTTATGGTGGAAAAACTGTTGAGGTGCTCAACCCGGATGCTGAAGGTCGACTTGTATTGGCAGATGCAATCGTAAAAGCTCAAGAGACAAAATCACTCGATGGATTAATTGATGTGGCCACACTAACTGGTGCACAAGTTGTTGCACTAGGAACTCGCACAAGTGCTGTAATGACAAATAACGAAGATTTCAGTGCTCGATTTATTGCAGCTGCCAGCGAAAGTGGCGAAGCGTTTTGGCCAATGCCGCTGCCGCAAGAGCTGCGTGCTTCCCTAGATTCACCCGTTGCAGATTTAGCAAACATTGGTGAACGAATGGGTGGAATGTTGGTAGCTGGTTTGTTCTTAAAAGATTTCATCAAACCTGAAGTTCCATGGCTTCACCTCGACATTGCAGGACCGGCCTATAACGAATCCACTCCACATGGATATACCCCTGTTGGTGGTACGGGTGTGGCACTTCGCACACTTCTGCGCTTGGTAGAAAACTCCATAATTCGGTAACTAGCCCGAAGGCTGGCAAGATAGGGCCAGGGCGTAAGTTGGCTTAGATGCTTCGCCGTATGAGTGTGGGAGGTTTACGCGAGTGGCTCAATTCGATCTAGTAATTCTTGGTGGTGGAAGTGGCGGCTATGCGTGCGCACTTCGCAGCGCTCAACTAGGTCTATCAGTAGCACTCATCGAAGCTGACAAACTCGGAGGTACATGCCTTCACCGTGGTTGCATACCAACCAAAGCATTATTGCATTCAGGTGAAATTGCTGATGGTGCCCGCGATGCCAACCACTTTGGCGTGAACGCGCAATTCTTGTCGATGGATATGCCTGCTGTTAACTCCTACAAAGACGGCGTCATCGCACGACTGCACAAAGGTTTGCAAGGTTTGGTTAAATCTCGAAACATAACTTTTGTTGAAGGTCATGGAAAGTTGATTTCCAAAGACACAGTTGAAGTTAATGGAGAAAAATACACTGGCAAGAATGTTGTTCTTGCGACGGGTTCATACGCAAAAACCCTTCCAGGTCTTGAAATAGATGGCAAGAAAATTATTACCTCAGATCACGCAACAAAATTGGATTACGTTCCAAAGAGCGTCATTGTTCTAGGTGGCGGAGTAATCGGATGCGAGTTCGCTTCTGTTTGGAAATCTTTTGGCGCAGAAGTAACAATCATTGAAGGACTTTCTCACCTGGTCGCACTCGAGGATGAATCATCCAGCAAGCAGTTAGAACGTGCCTTTAGAAAACGTGGAATTAACTTCGAACTCGGTGTTCGCTTCCAATCTGCCGCAATAAATGGTGACTCCGTAACAGTGACACTAGAAGATGGCAAAACCTTTAGCGCTGACGTCCTATTGGTTAGCGTTGGTCGTGGACCAGTATCTGCAAACCTTGGCTATGAAGAACAAGGAATTTCCATGGACCGCGGTTATGTTCTAGTTGATGACAAGTGCCGCACAAATATTCCTGGCATTTGGGCAGTGGGCGATTTAATTCCTACTCTTCAATTGGCTCACGTTGGTTTTGGTGAAGGTATTTTGGTTGCCGAAGAAATAGCAGGACTTAATCCACGTCCAATTAACTACGACGGTGTGCCACGTGTGACATATTCAGAGCCAGAAGTTGCATCCGTTGGGTTAACAACAGCAGTTGCAAAAGAACGTGGATTTGATGTTGTTGAATTAAATTACGACTTAGCCGGAAATGGTAAAGCTCAAATTCTTCGCACTGCTGGTTCTATCAAGTTGGTTTCGCAAAAGAATGGACCGGTACTTGGAATTCACATGGTCGGATCTCGTGTTGGTGAATTACTTGCTGAAGCTCAATTAATCTTTAACTGGGAAGCAAGCGCCGATGATGTCGCACCGCTTATTCATGCACACCCAACACTTTCTGAAGCCATGGGAGAAGCACACATGGCATTAGCCGGTAAACCGCTTCATGCTCACGGATAATCTAGGGAGATCACAATGACATTCAGATTAACGATGCCAGCACTTGGCGAGAGCGTGACCGAAGGAACTGTTACACGTTGGTTAAAGGCTGAGGGCGATCAGATCGCAGTAGATGAACCACTACTCGAAGTTTCTACCGACAAAGTCGATACTGAAATTCCATCACCTGTTGCAGGAACTCTTCAAAAAATAGTTGTTGCAGTTGATCAAACTGTCGCAGTTGGTGCAGAACTCGCAATTATTGAAGATGGTGCAGCGGCTTCTGCCGCACCAGTAGCACCTGCCGCTGCAGTTGCTGCAGCTCCAACACCGCCGCCAGTTGCACCTGTTGCTCCGGTTGCTCCAGTTGCATCACCAGCTCCCGTTACATCTAGTTCTGCAGGAACTGTGATTGCGATGCCCGCACTCGGTGAAAGCGTTAGCGAAGGAACAGTTACGCGTTGGTTGAAAAATGTTGGCGATTCAGTTGCAATGGATGAAGCACTTCTCGAAGTTTCTACCGACAAAGTCGATACTGAAATTCCATCACCTGTTGCAGGAACTCTTTTGGCTATTGATGTGCCGGTTGATTCAACAGTTCCAGTTGGTGCGCGACTAGGTTTGATTGGTTCATCAAATGGCGCAGTTACACCTGCTGCACCTGTAATTCCAACTCCTGCACCTGTCGCACCAGTAGTAGCGCCACCTGTTGCGCCAGTTGTTTCTGCTCCCCCAGTTGTGGCACCAGTAGTGGCACCGGTGGCAGCACAAGCTGATGCATACGTAACTCCAATTGTTAGAAAGTTAGCTGCAGAACTTGGCGTCAACCTTTCAACAATTCAGGGAACCGGCGTCGGAGGTCGAATTAGAAAAGAAGATGTACAGGCTGCGGCAAAACCAGCAGCAACTTACAGCGCCCCTGTTGCGCAAAGTTCAACTGCATCAGCGCCTAAAGCAACCACAGTTGCGGCTTCTCCATTGCGCGGAACAACAGTGACGATGTCACGTTTGCGTAAAGTTATTGCGGCTCGCATGGTTGAGTCACTTCAAGTAAGTGCTCAACTAACAACTGTTATCGAAGTTGATGTAACTAAAATTTCTCGTCTACGTGATCGCGCTAAAGCTACATTTGAGGCACGTGAAGGAGTAAAGCTTTCATTCTTGCCATTCTTTGCAGTTGCTGTATGTGAAGCGTTAAAGGTTCACCCAGTTCTTAACTCATCTGTCGAAAGTGATCAGATTACGTATCACGGTGCAGAACATCTAGGAATTGCAGTCGATACAGAACGTGGATTGCTCGTACCTGTAATTCACAATGCAGGTGATCTGAACATGGGTGGTATTGCTCGCAAGATTTCGGATCTCGCACTTCGCACGCGAGATAACAAAGTTACCCCTGACGAACTTGGCGGTGGAACATTTACCATCACAAATACCGGAAGCCGTGGTGCGCTATTTGATACGCCAATTATTAACCAACCACAAGTAGCAATTCTTGGATTAGGCGCTGTCGTTAAGCGACCAATGGTTGTTCGCGGTGAAGATGGTGGCGAGACTATTGCAATTCGTTCAATGGTTTATCTCGGACTCTCCTACGACCACCGAGTTGTAGATGGCGCCGATGCTGCAAGATTCTTAGTAACTCTCAAAGAACGCCTCGAGCAAGGGGCATTTGAATCGGATCTAGGACTCTAATGCCACCGATGCAGAGAATCGCAATAACTGGATCAACTGGGCTCATTGGTAACGCTTTAGTTGGATTTCTAAAATCTGAAGGTTACACAGTACAAAGATTAGTTCGCAGGCAAAGTCGCTCCGCGGAAGAAATTACGTGGGATCCACAAGCAGGAACAGTCGATCTTGAGGCACTTGCTGGCGTTGACGCAGTTATTCACTTAGCTGGCGCCGGAGTGGGCGACAAGCGATGGACAAAGAAATACAAGAGCGAGATTCTCAATTCACGTCTTCTTGGCACAACAACAATTGCAAATGCCGTCAACGCAGTTAAGCCATCTGTGTTCATCAGTGCAAGTGCTATCGGGTGGTATGGCGAAACTGGCAACCGTGCGGTTATCGAATCAGATCGCGCAGGAGAAGATTTCCTTGCGGCCGTATGTCGCGAATGGGAAGGCGCAGCTGACTTAGTTAAGGATGTGCGAACAGTAAAACTGCGTACAGGTTTAGTTCTTGATCCAACTGGTGGCGCACTAGGTCGAATGCTTCCACTATTTCGTTTTGGATTAGGCGGAAAGTTGGGCAATGGAAAGCAATGGTGGTCTTGGATTACTCTGCATGATCAAATCCGTGCAATCGTCTTTGCATTAGAAAACAAAATCGAAGGCCCAATTAACTTAACTTCTCCTAATCCAGTTACCAATCAAGAATTTACTGCTGGATTGGCTCGCGCCCTGCACCGTCCGGCGCTTTTTCCGGCACCAGCCGTTGCGCTAAAAATTGCACTAGGTGGATTTTCATCAGAGATTTTAGGTTCCAAAAAAGTTATTCCGCAGGCGCTTCTCGATGCTGGATTTGTCTTTGACTATCCGCATATTGCCCCAGCACTTCTCGCTTTAGTCGACTAAAACCGAGAGCGCGGCCAATCGCCCTGAAAGCAATGCGCCATTTTGAGATGGCGCGCTCTTGTAATCACCAGCTATAAATATCGAATCTCTTATGTGCGCACCTGAAACAAGTGTCATATCCAACCCAGCTAATGGCAGAGCACTTGGAATGTCGTACTTTGCAACGAGTTTCCAATTGCGAGTTTCAGTTGCATACAAGATTGCTAAATGCCTGCGAACTTCGGATTCAGTTGCCGGAAGAATGCTTGTACTTGATATCAAGTTTTTTCCAGACGGTGCATAGCCTGGCATCATGTTAGAGATAACCATCGTGTTTACCACTGGGCCCCTATTCTGGCTATCAATAATCAAAGACTTGCTCTTTGTTGGGCTCTCTTTTGTCGAGTGATACCACGTCGTACATCCAACTAATTGTGGAACTTGTGTTAAATCCAGTAACTGGGCCGCAGTTGTCGCATCTGTTGCAACAATGATTGCATCAGCTTCAAATTTACCCTTAGACGTACTAACGGTGTTTTTCTTGATCGAATTAACTTGCACGCCATAGCGAATGTCTTTTACGCGAGTAGCAAGGGCTTCCGAAAATGCTTGTACGCCGCCAACGGGTAAGCCCGAATTTCCGCTAACAAAATGTTTGATTGCCGTGCGACCATATTCGGCGTCAACCAGAAGGGGATCAGCCAAAAATACTCCTGTTAAGAAAGGTCGCAGCACTCGTTCATACGTTTTTCCAAGGCCACTATTTTTCAGCTCCTCACCCACGCTTGCTGCGGGTTTTCTTCGTAAGAGATATAGAACTAATCGAATTTTTTCAAAAATAGAACCTGTTTGTGAGTTAAACACAGAGAAAAATGCCGAGCGAGGATCTCCAATCCGTATGCGCTCTTCATTTCGTGCGACTTCAATGACTGAGGATGCAGAAACAAAATCAATCTCCTTGATAATTCCAAGGCGTTTGATTTCAGGATAGTTTGCATTGATTAATTGAAAACCTCGGTCGCAAACAAATCCATCGATAACATCACTGGTGACACGGCCGCCGGGACGATCAGAACTTTCAAGCACCGTGACAGATGCTCCTTCACTTTCTAGAGTAATCGCCGCGCTGAGCCCCGCTAATCCCGCACCAATAACAATTACTTTTTTACCCATACGGATTAATCTCTCGAGCATGATCAATGATTTGAGCCACTGCAAGGATTTCTTCGGATGAAATTGGCATCGCGCTCTTATTCACAATGGCTTCATGTACTAAAGAGTAAAACGTTGCGTAATTTCCAGGATCGCATTTAAACTCTTCAATATTCTCGCCTCTGTGTATATGTGCGAGCGAAGAAGTATCTTCTTGCCATTTTCCATCTTTTGGTGATTTACCAGCTCTCAATAGAGCTTCTTGTGGATCAAGATCATTAACAACAAATGCGCCTTCGCTACCAATTACTCGAATGCGAGGACCAGGTGAACCAACTACTGCACTGGCTGAAAGAATTGATTCAACTCCCGAATCATGGCCAAGCACAAGTAGGCAATCATCATCTGCTCCCCCACGAATACTTCTAATTGATGCTGACTTTAATTTCGCTGGGCCAAAACATTCGAATGCAGTTGATATCAAGTGCGGCATCAGGTCCAGCAATAAACCACCGCCATCTTGCGGAGATTTGTTTTCGCGCCATGACTGCGGATTTAATTGTGGTCTAAATCTTTCAAATCGCGAATCCATTCGAATAGCTCGTCCGATGTGACCATCTCTGATGACACGCTTCAAAGTCAGAATGTCGCTATCCCACTTGCGGTTGAAATACGTAGTTACTGCAACGCCAGCAGATTGCGCCGCTTCGAGTATTTCTCTCGTTTGTGCAACGTTTATGCCCATCGGCTTATCTACAACAGTTGGTATCCCTGCCTTTATTGCTGCCAGTGCTTGCGACAGATGGACTTCATTTCCTGACGCGATAACAACTAAGTCAAGATCCTGTTCGCACAACTCTTCAATCGTCGAGACGATCTTGACTGAAGGATAATCCTCTTTTGCATGACGCTTTCTAACATCGTTAGTTGTTAGGACAGCAGATACTTCAAAATTCGTAGCCGATAAGAAAGGTGCATGAAAACTCCGACCGGCTAATCCATAGCCTGCTATGCCGACCTTAAGCTTCATGCGTCCTATTTCTTTAACTTAGATGGCCACCAAATTTTTGGTCCAATATCGTGCACCATTGCTGGGACCAGAATTGAACGCACAATAATTGTGTCCAAGAGAACGCCGAATGCAACAGCAAAACCTAACTGTGCTAATGGCACTAATGGAATCAATCCAAGCACTGCAAATGTTGCTGCTAGAACAATTCCAGCAGATGTAATCACAGCCCCTGTTACGGTCAAGCCTTTAATTACTCCCTGACGGGTTCCCAGTTTGATTGACTCTTCACGTACTCGAGTCATCAAGAAGATGTTGTAATCAATACCGAGTGCCACTAAGAAAATAAAGGCAAAGAGCGGGAACGACGTATCCCCACCTTCAAAACCAAAGACGTGATTGAAGACGAGAGCGCACACACCAAGGGTCGCAAAGTAAGAGAGAACTACAGTGCCTAGAAGTAACGCAGCGCTTAGAATACTTCGCAAGAGAAGACCAAGAATGATTGTGATAACAATCAAAATAATCGGAATGATTGTTTTGTTGTCTCGATCATTGGCTGTTCGGATGTCATATGAGACCGCACTTGTTCCGCCGACTAAAGCAGTCGAATCGACTTGTTGAGCAAGTCTGCGAATCTCAGGGATGTCATTTGAAGCTTCCACGCTATCTGGGGCTTTATCAAGAGTTACATTCAAAATAGCTTTGTTATTTACAACTTTTATTTCTGGAATTGGTCCGCCAGGAATTGCAAAGCCATCTAGTAATGGCACTACAGAAGAAACTCCTGGGGCGTTCTTAATCGCAGCAGCCACGGCATCAAGCTTGTCCACATTTACAACTACTTGAGTTGGATCACCTTCTCCGCCAGGAAAGTGAGTGAGCAATAATTTTTGTCCTACAACGGACTCTGGATTAGTCGTAAATGAATCAACTGTTCCAATTCCATCTGCTTTGAGCGTTGTTGAAGTGAAAGCGAAGGCCAATAAAACAACTCCTGTAATCACCCACGCTTTGCGAGGGCTGCGGCTAATTGTGTTTCCTAGCTTTGACCACACGCCACCTAAAACTTGATCTTCACCATCGAAATCTGGGCGCCGCGGCCAGAAAATCCAACGACCAAAGAGCAAAAGCAGCGCAGGTAAAAGAGTCAGAATTGTTATAACAGAGCACGCGATACCAATAGCGCCAATTGGTCCAAGGCCTGCTGTATTCGTTAACTGGCTAAACAAAAGCACAAGAAGTGAAATCGCCACTGTTGAACCTGAAGCAAGAATAGGTTCCCACACACCTTTATATGCCGCACGCATCGCATCAAATCTGTTTTCATGTAGATGAAGTTCTTCTCGATATCTAGCAATTAGCAATAAGGCATAATCTGTTGCTGCTCCAATAACCAAAACTGAGAGAATTCCTTGTGATTGACCATCAACGTCGATAATGTCATTTTTGGCAAGAAGATAAACAATTCCTCCAGCTGTGGAAAGCGCGAAAAGGGCAGAAAGAAGCGGAATAATCCACAAAATTGGAGATCTATAAACAACAATCAAGATAACTGCAACAACTCCAAGAGTTGTGAGTAGCAATGTGGAATCAATATCTCCGAATGCTCCAAACAAATCTCCGAATATACCGCCCGGTCCTGTTACGTAAGCAGTGAGATTATTCTCTTTTGCTAAAGGTCCAAGATCTTCGCGCAGCGCTTCAACAATTGCTGGAAGTACTGGCTCTTCATTAGGAAGTAACTTTGTAAGTGAGTTGCCATCAAGTGGCACACTCGCCAGAATTGCTTTGCCATCTTCTGATGGGAATGCAGTAATTCTCTGTCCTGGTGCAAGGTAATCTGAAATTTTCGCTGTAGTTCCAGCGAGTGTTAATTCACCGATAGCATCGAGGTGAGCGTTAATCGCCGCAAGATTTTCAGGCGTTGCTTTACCCTCAAATAGGACTAGCGCTGGAATATTAAAAGAGTCTTTACCTGAAAAAGTCTGGATCAGCTCTGATGCTTGTGTTGCTTCAGCGCCTTTTGGAAGAAATGAAGAGTTGTTATTTTCTTGTACAGATGAAAGCTTTCCAAATAGAGGTCCGAATACACCGGTCAATAAGAACCACATCAAAACAACGAGCATTGCTATAGCAAATGGTTTACGGGACTTCACAGAGGTGTTAGATGACACGGCAGTTGGAACCTTTCGTACGTTTTTCAGCGAGGATTCGCGACTGGGCAAGCCTACCTTTAGGCTAAGTCCGTGGCAGCCACGACGACACTTAACCCCACAATTGTGGTGAAGCACTTAGCGCTTCTGGAATACAACGAAGCATTGCTCATCCAACGTCATGCGCATGAACAAGTCAGTGCAGGATTGATGCCAAACACACTGTTTTTTGTGGAACACCCTTCAGTTTTCACTGCAGGCAAAAGAACACTTGAAGAAGAACGACCATTAGATGGGACTGCTGTCATTGATGTAGATCGCGGTGGAAAAATTACGTGGCACGGACCTGGACAAATTGTTGGATACCCCATCTTGCGATTGGCTAAACCAACTGAGGTAGTTGGTTTTGTTAGAGAGATTGAAAGTGCATTAATCGAAACATGCAAAGAGTTTGGATTAAAGGTTCAGAGAGTGCCTGGTCGATCAGGAGTATGGACACAGGATGATTTAAATCCTCGCAAAATTGCAGCCATCGGAATTCGTGTTGCTAAAGCAACAACAATGCATGGTTTTGCTCTCAACGTTAATCCTGATCTCACTTCATTTACTCAAATAATTCCGTGTGGCATCCCTGATGCAGAAGTTACATCAATGGCTCAAGAGTTAAAGCGTGAAATCACCGCCGAAGAAGTACTTCCAGTGCTAGAACGCCATATAACTTCTACTTTGGCTAAGGTAAGCGCATGACAATTGCACCTGATGGTCGCAAGATGATTCGCATTGAAGCTCGCAATGCGCTGACGCCAATTGAACGTAAACCCGAATGGATTAAGACACGTGCCAATATGGGGCCCGAATACACCCGCCTTCGTTCGCTAGTGAAGTCCGAAGGTCTTCATACTGTCTGCCAAGAAGCTGCTTGCCCAAACATTTTCGAATGCTGGGAAGATAAAGAAGCTACATTCTTAATTGGTGGAGAAAAATGCACACGCAGATGCGATTTTTGTAACATCGATACTGGCAAACCTGATCCAATTGATCGCGAAGAACCACGCAAAGTGGCCGAATCTGTTAAAGCAATGGGATTGAAATATGCAACCATTACTGGAGTAACGCGTGATGACTTGGAAGATGAAGGCGCGTGGTTGTATGCCGAAACCATTCGCCAGGTTCATGAGTTAAATCCAGGTTGTGGCGTTGAAATGCTCGCTCCTGATTTCCATGCTAACTCTGATTTACTTAATCAAATTTTTGAAACTCGACCTGAAGTATTTGCGCATAATTTAGAAACCGTGCCCCGTATTTTTAAGAGCATTAGACCGGCATTTACATACGAGAAATCTCTACGAGTAATCACAATGGCTAGAGATTTCGGCTTAATCACCAAATCAAACTTAATTTTAGGACTCGGTGAAACTCGCGAAGAAATATCACAGGCGCTGGTCGACCTTCGAGGTGCAGGGTGCGATCTGATCACTATTACTCAGTACTTGCGCCCAACCAACCGCCACCATCCTGTCGAGCGATGGGTAAAACCAGAAGAGTTTGTTGAATTAGCTGCAGAAGCGAAAGAGATAGGATTCCTTGGAGTTATGAGTGGCCCACTGGTTCGTTCAAGTTATCGCGCAGGACGTTTGTATAAGGAAGCGATGGCTGCAAAAACTGGTGCTCAGCGTGGCTGATCTTGTTTATCCCCCAGTCATAGTTTTCATTAAATCTCTTTGGAAATACTTAGATCTACGTTTCTCATTTTCAGGCCAAGAGAACATTCCGCAAGAAGGCGGTGCCATTCTTGCTATGAACCACATTGGTTACTTTGACTTTGCAATTGCTGGAACTGGTGTTCTTCCAAAAAAGCGCTACGTGCGATTTATGGCAAAGAAAGAAATCTTCGATAACAAATTAGCGGGTCCACTCATGCGCGGCATGCATCACATAAGTGTGGATCGAAGTAATGGTTCCGCATCTTTTGTCGCCGCCCTGCAAGCTTTGCATAAAGGAGAAATTATCGGAATTTTTCCTGAAGGAACAATCTCAACAAGTTTTGAAATCAAAGGACTTAAATCCGGTGCGGTGCGACTAGCAATGGAATCAGGTGTTCCAGTAATCCCAACAATCATCTGGGGCAGCCAACGTGTATGGACAAAGGGTGTTAAGAAAAACTTAACTAGGCAGAGCGTTCCAATTACGGTCACATATAGCCCGCCGCTTTATTTCGCTAAAGATAGTGATGTTGAAGCGGGTGAAAAGCAACTCCGAAATGTGCTTGTCTCAACCCTGCACAAGGTTCAAGAAGATTATCCCGACAACCATCAAGGTCAGCGCTGGGCACCGCTTCGCCTTGGTGGTACCGCCCCTGCCCCACTAAACTTATGAGCATGTTCAAACGAAAAAAGAAGAACAAAGAAGCGGGTATCAAACCTCGTCGTTTTCAAACCTTTAGGGATGCCTACTCTGTAACCAAGAGCGTAAAACCCTGGATTGCCTATGCGCTGCTCGGTGTATTTCTTGCCGTATGGTCAGTAGGAATTGCAATTGGCCTACTTGTGGGTCGTCCAATCTATGGTGCTTTCGTTTCGCTTCCAATAGCACTACTTGCTGCGATGTTTTTCTTTACTCGACAAGCATCGACTGCTGCCTATTCATCAATTGAAGGTCAGATTGGTGCAGGCGCTTCAGTTTTAATGGCAATTCGCAAAGGCTGGACAACAACTCCAGCAGTTGCAGTTGCTCGTAATCAAGACATGGTTCACAGAAGCGTTGGCAGAGCAGGAATTGTTTTAGTTGGAGAAGGATCACAAGGTGTTAAACAGATGCTCAGTGATGAACGCCGCAAGAGTGAGCGCTTTGCCCCTGGTGTACCAATCACAGAAGTCATTATTGGAGATTCACAAGGTCAAGTTTCGATTCGCAAATTACAAAAGCATTTAGCAAAGCTTCCTAAGAAACTATCTGCCCACCAAATGCGCGAAGTCCGTGCGCGTTTGAAAGCTGTTGGTGGAATGTCTATGCCAATTCCAAAGGGTCCAATGCCAAAGGGCATCAGAATTCGCTAGTTTGTTAGGACGATTCTTGTTCTACTCAACCGTTCATGAATTCCTCTGCCATTTTCGTCATAGGTGATAGCCGTAATCACAATCACCATGAGAACGCTTCGAATGAGCGATTGAAGAATTGTTGGACGTCCACCGTCTTGAAAATCAACGATTCTCATTCGGAAAACTCTGTGTCCTGCCGATGCTCCTTGTAAGGTAACGAGCAAGAAATACTGAATAAAGAAAATGATGAGCGCCGGAATCCCAGCCTGTGAGGTCCTTTCCAGGAAGGTGCCCGATCCACTGAAAAAAGCGATTGAGATCAGGTAGCTGGCTAACCAATCCAGGCTAATGGCCCCAAAGCGTCTGCCCAAACTCACCTCTGAATGCATGCAATAAGCCTAGTCGGTGGCTGAAAACCCGCAATTTACTTAACATAGATGTAACACGTGGGTTATGCCTTTTTCATGGATAACTCGTAGCCTTTGCACATGCGCCCTCGATGAAGCGGTGCGCAACGCTTGAAATACCATCAACTGGGAGAAAAATGTTTAAGAACTCTGCAGAAATTTTTGCGTTTATCAAGAAGGAAGATGTCAAACTAATTGACGTACGATTTATTGACCTTCCGGGAATTCAACACCACTTCAATGTTCCTGTTGAATCTTTCGACGAAGCTGTCTTTACAGATGGCCTGATGTTCGATGGTTCTTCAATTCGCGGTTTCCAAGCAATTCATGAATCAGATATGAAGTTGCTGCCAATTCCTGGTTCAGCATTCATCGATCCATTCCGCAAAGAAAAAACTCTTGTCATTTTGTTTAGCGTCCACAATCCAGTTGATAACTCCCCTTACAGTCGCGATCCTCGTGGCGTTGTCGGTAAAGCTGTCGAGTATTTGAAGTCAACAGGCATCGCAGACACGGCATTCTTTGCTCCAGAAGCAGAGTTCTATGTATTTGATGCAGTTCGATTCAAAACTGATATGCACGAGTCATATCACCACATTGACTCATACGAAGGCGCCTGGAACACAGGTGCCGAGTACGACGCTGATGGAACTCCTAACCGCGGATATCGCACACGCATCAAAGGTGGTTACTTCCCAGTTTCACCAACTGATCAGTTTGCAGATCTACGCGATGAAATGGTCATGAATCTTGGCAAAGTTGGTTTACTAGTTGAACGTGCGCACCACGAAGTTGGCACCGCGGGTCAAATGGAAATTAACTATCGCTTCAGCGACATCCTTAACGCAGGCGATGATGTAATGAAGTTTAAGTACATCATTAAGAACACTGCTTGGGAGAATGGCAAGACTGCGACATTTATGCCAAAACCTTTGTATGGCGATAATGGTTCAGGAATGCACGTTCACCAATCTCTTTGGAAAGATGGAAAGCCACTGTTCTTCGGCGATGGTTATGCAGACCTTTCGGATATGGCCCGTTGGTATGTAGGTGGATTACTCAAGCACGCACCGTCATTGCTTGCCTTTACAAACCCAACTGTTAACTCATACCACCGCTTAGTTCCTGGTTATGAAGCACCAGTAAATCTCGTTTACTCAGCACGTAACCGTTCTGCGTGTATTCGTATTCCGATTACTGGATCAAATCCGAAGGCTAAGCGCATTGAGTTCCGTTGCCCCGATCCTTCATCAAATCCGTACCTTGCATTTGCTGCAATGTTGATGGCAGGACTCGATGGAATTCAAAACAAGATCGAACCACCAAAGCCAGTTGATAAGGATCTCTACGAACTAGAAGGTGCAGAAGCTGCTGCTATCCCACAAGTTCCAGGTTCTCTCGAGGCTGTACTTAACAATCTCGAAGAAGATCACGAGTTCTTACTCAAAGGTGGAGTATTTACAAAAGATCTCATCGACACATGGATTGCGTTCAAGCGCACACAGGAAGTTGATTACGTTCGCTTGCGTCCACATCCAGCGGAGTTCGAGCTCTACTTCGATCTCTAAGAATTACGCAAAACTAGGCCCCGCTGCAATTGTGGCGGGGCTTAGTTTTTTCTATTTCTTTGCCAAGGTTTTAAACAAAACGATTGAAATTAGTGCGCTAACAACCGATGCAACGATTACGGCAAGAACTGCAATATCTTGATTCGCCGGATCATCAAAGGCCAAGTTTGCAATAAAGATTGCAACGGTAAAACCAATTCCTGCGGCACTTCCTGTAGCTAAAAATGAAGAGTTATTCATTCCATCTGAAAGCTCAGCAACTTTCAATCTCTTAGCCAATAAAGAAGCAAAAAGAACTCCCAATGGTTTACCTGCAACTAAACCAAAGAAAATACCCCATGCGATGAGAGATTGGGATGCTGCTCTAATTGATTCAGAGTTAATGACTACTCCGGTGTTTGCAAATGCAAAAACTGGCACGACAAAGAAGGTGCTGAGGGGATGAAACTTAAGTTCCAACCATTCGATAACTGATACCGAGCCATCTTCGGAATCTTCTATTTTTGTACCTTTGTGCAGGATGTTTGGTGTCATGAGCCCCAGAATTACGCCCGCCAAAGTTGGGTGAATGCCTGTTTTATAGAGTGAGAACCACAGCGTGAAAGCAAAAATCGAATAAATGATTAATGAAGTAACGCGGGTTTTCTTCAGCACAGAGATGAATGCGATGCTGACGATTGCAGCCGCAAGCCAAGAAAAATTAATGCCGGTCGAATATACAAATGCGATAATAAGAATCGCGCCAATGTCGTCAATCACAGCCAAAGCAAGTAAGAAGGATCGCAACGATGCAGGAACACTTGGTCCAAGCATTGTTAACAAACCAACCGCCAAAGCAATATCAGTTGCAACTGGCACGCCCCACCCAGTTGGAGCTTCTGAACCCGCAATCGCTAGATAAATAAGAGCTGGGAATGCCATCCCTCCTATAGCTGCAAGGAAAGGCAGCATTGCCTTCTTTAGTGAAGCCAAATGTCCCGAAGTTAGTTCGCGCTTAATTTCTAATCCAACAACAAAAAAGAAAACACTCATCAATAAATAGTTGATAACCTTAAGAATAGATAAATCAATCAGATACCAATCTGATCCAATTACAATGTCATAATCTAAAACGGAAAAATACCTGTCAGATAAAGCAGAGTTGGCTGTAATCAAACCCAATGCAGCTGCTACCAAAACAAGAACCCCGCCAGTTGATTCGCGCCCTAAAAAATCACGAAGGGGTGCAATGCGAGATTTCATGGTCGTAACTTTAACGAAGTGTTTTCTCCTGCGCTCGAATATTGCGACTAGAAAGAAGAATATGTCCCACGCAACCAATAACTAAGGCAAAAATCACGCCAACATTGGAATAAGCCCACGCTCCATCTTTGCCGCCAATTAAACCTAGGAAATAGCCCTGCCAACTAAGCCATGATGCAAATGAGTTAGTGACGAATCCCCAGCCCACAATTGCTGCAACCCCCACACAAGCTATCGAGCGCCAATTAACGGATCCATAGATCCCATCAGCATTGAATAAATCTTTTTCGTTATAGCTCTGCTTCCGCAAAAGTACGTCAGTTACAAATATCGCACTCCAAGCAGCTACAGGTACACCAAGAGTTATAAGAAAACCCTGGAATGGAATAAAGAAATTTTCGGCAAACCAAACAATATAAATGACTCCGACCAGCATCAAAATGCCATCAAAGAGCGCGGCCATGTGTCGCTTCACTGGCACACCAAGGCTGACAAGGGTTAAACCAGATGAGTAAAGATTAAGGATTGCCCCCCCGACTAAACCTAAAATTGCAACGAGTGAAAAGAGAATCAGATACCACGTTGGCAATAACGTGGTTAGCGCACCGATTGGATCCATCGCAATTGCTTCAGATAACTTGGAATCACTGGTTGATAACGCAGCACCATAGATAACCAAAATGATTGGCACTATAGAAGCGCCCAACACCGTCCATCCAATAACCGAAGCGCTCTTAACTGCTTGAGGTAAGTACCGCGAATAATCTGCGGCAGCATTTACCCATCCGAGTCCAATTCCAGTAATTCCGAAAATCAATGCTCCAACAAAACCTTGAATAGGACCCGATGGGCTATCCATCAATGCATCCCAATTAACGGAATCGACTGTTAGCGCAATATATCCAAGTGTCAAGAAAACGGTTATCAGAGTTAAATACTTCTGTAACTTCATGATCACAGAAAAACCGAGCACACCGCCAAACAAAGTGAGTGAAACTGCAATCACAAACCCAATAATCATCGCAATATTGCGATCAATGCCACCTACTCGTTCGAATACAGTTCCTGTAGCCAAGGTAGCAAGTGAAACCAAAACCGTTTCCCAACCAACGAGTAAAAAATAAGTGAGTGAACCCGGTAATACATTTCCTTTCACGCCAAAGGCTGCACGTGAAAGAACCATCGTAGTCGCATTGGATTTCTTTCCAGCCAAAGAGCTAAAGCCAACGAGTAAGAATGAGAGGACTGTTCCGATAATTGCGGCAAAAGTTGCCTGCCAAAATGAAATTCCAAAGCCTAAAAAGAATGATCCGTAGGACAGCGCTAGCAGCGAAACATTTGCTCCACACCAGGGCCAGAACAAATCGCGCGCTCTACCGCGTCGCTCATTTTCTGCAATCAGATTTGTAGAATTTAACTCATACCTTGGCACTATAAATCTCCTGTTTTTTTAATCTAAGAAAAAGTCGAGCAAGAAATCCTTTGTTCCAGGTGTCACTGAATACTTCTCAAGATCAGTGATTCCTTCACTTGCCAGAACTAAGTCATCTACAAAGAAATTTCCGGTGCACTCTTTTGAATCACGATTAAAGATAATGTGAGCAGCATCAGCCAAGATTTCTGGCTTTCGGCCTGCTAGTGCATCAATTCCTGGGATCATTTGAAGAGCTGCAGTATCTATAACCGTACGTGGCCACAGCGCGTTGACAGCAATGCCATCTCGCTTGAATTCTTCAGCCATTCCCAAGACACACATACTCATTCCGTACTTTGCCATTGTGTATGCAACGTGATTTTTAAACCAGACTGCCTTCATGGATAGTGGCGGCGAAAGATTCAAGATATGTGGATTTCTTCCTTCTTCTGCAGACTTTCGCAAATATGG